>CANQZB010000019.1 GCA_947628195.1 uncultured Clostridia bacterium
CAACCGCAATATTTGCGCTGCCCGTCAATCTTGTTGTTTTTGCGCCGAACTATTATGTTTTCATCTTTAAATTTTTCAGTTAAAAGTTGTTCAAAAATCTCGCCATCTATGCACTTGCTTGGCAAAATGTTGTATTTACTCCAATCTCCACTTTCTGCGCATGCTTCAATTTGTATGTTATTTCCACTTGCGATTTGCGAAAATTTTGCTAAAATTTCATGTTTTTGTGTTAAATTTGGTGCAAAAACGGTTTTTGAACATCCTTTATAACTTTCTATCACAAAACTTATTTTGCAATGTTTTGTGTATCCTTTAAGTTGCTCGCATAAATATGAAAATTGTTTTATGTGCCAATCTACATCAATTCCATCTGTCAACAAAATTGGATCGTATCGCCAAATTACAGGGCAAAATTTTGTTAATTCTTTAAAAGTTTCAATTCGCTCATTTAGTGGTGGCAACCCACCCTCAATATTTTGCGGATAAGCGTTTAGCGTGAACAAAAAATAATATTTATAATCTTTAAGTTTTTCTAATTTATTTAACATTGGCTTTGGATTTTTAGACCAAAACACAATGCCCTCAATGTTGCCTTCGGTTGCAACTTTTTTATCGCCCAACAAATTGTATTCCACGCTTTTAATTTTAAATGGTTTAAGTTCTATTTTTGCAATCTTGCTTGTATTAATAGGGTTTGGCACAAGCACATACCCATCCGCCAACCTATCAAAAAACCAATCACTATAAAACGCTGGTATATCTGTCCTCCTAGAAACGCTTAAAATCATTATCTTACTCCATAAACTATTATACCTATTCCGTCCAAAATGTCAAACAAATAAAAAACATTGACAAAATAAACATGTCAAAATAGAAGCGACTTATACAATTTTTGCTCCACCAAAAAACAAAGTGGCGTTTTGGCTACTTTGTTTTTTTATTTTTTTGCGATTAAGTGTAAATATAAGTTTTATTTGCCGTTAATAATCTAAACTATCAAGATAATATCTTTTAAAACTTATGTGACTGCGATTATCGGTAAAAGTAACATCGTTATAAGCAATTTGAATGTCTATTAAATTTTGATGCCTTAAATCCTTTCTTGGCGTCATCTCATACCCGTGCAACGAATTTTTAGGCACTTTAAACAAATGCAATTTTCTTTTTGATATATCGTTTAAAACAATATACCAATCTCGTTTTAGAACATCGAAATTAGGATTCATCCAAAAATTACGCGATGCCCTATTTTCACTAGAAAATGTATAGTTATCGGTCAGTTGATAGCCCTTGTCTTCAAAAAATCTTCTAGCAAGGCTTTTCGTCATGTTGTAATTTTTGCCCAAACTCCTGCTTTCTGCCCTTTGAACCTCCACTTGATAATTGGCAAACAAAAATGAAACCGATCGTTCATTCGCAATCCTGTTTAAACAAACGTTGAAAACCGTTTCAAGGTTCAACCCCGAACTGTTTATTATTGGATTTGCTTTTTCATATAATGCGTCATCAATTTTAAATAATTTTTCCATAATTTCCTCCTTTGACACGAGCATATTAGCATATTCAAATAAGTTTGTCAAGAGTTTTTTAAAAATTTTTTAAGATTTTTTTTGATTTTATAAGTATTTGCCAAAAACAAATGTTTTTTTATATTAAAACCTGGTTGAAGATGTTAAAAACGGCGTAGATGGCCAACTAGAAGATGCGCTTAAAATTATTGAAAAAGATTTATCTTCCAACCAAAATTTAAACAAATTGCATTAAATTTATCACTTAAAATTTAAAAATATTCTCTTGCTAATAAAAAAATATCTGCTAAACCCTATTGACAAAACTAATGTTTTGTGTTAGGATTTCAATAATTAAGGAGGGTTTATGATGAATTTTAGTGGCAGTAAAATTACAGGCAGCATTATAATGAGCGGAAATGATAACGTTGTTCAAATTGATGATGTATTGTTAGAAGTAAGAGATGGAGATCTATTTGTAAATAATGAAATGGTGGATAGATCTTTGCTTAAAGGCTCGTTCGAACATGGATTAGAGATTTCTCAATCAACAAAACACGGCTTTAAAAGGAAATTTGTAATTAATAACAACGTGCTTATATTTAAATTTGGCAAACTTTATAAAGTTAATGGTCAAAAAGTTAAGCAAGATATAACCCTTTTATTCGAATAATTGCACAATAAAAAATCACTCGGTTGAGTGATTTTTTATAAATTAGTCATCCCAAATATCAGGCGAAGATTCACGCATAATGCGTTTCAAATCTAGTTTCTTTTTTAGTTTCACATCCGGACCGGCAAGTCTTTCGTCAACATAGTTGGGTCCATCATAAAAAGAGGTGGGTTTAATATCGTAAATGGATTTTTTCTCTTCCAATTCTTCATCAAAATCTGGTAGATATTTAAACTTAACCCTTTCGTGCTTTTTTATTAATTCTTTAACTAAATTATCTTTAAACATACATTCTCCTAATTAGCTTAATTATATCATAATAATATAAAGTTGTCAATATTTCTGGCAAATATAGTTATTTTATCTTTCTATCAAGTTCTCGCTGTTTTATAGTTTCTTTTTGAGCAATAAAATGGGATTTTATTGCAACAAACGCTCGGCTATTTTGTGTTTAATTTTTTGTTTAACTCTCTCTTTTTTATTGCCTCGCGTTTGTCGTACAATTTTTTGCCACGGGCAATGGCAATTTCCACTTTTAAATTGCTTCCGCTAAAATATGCTTTTGTTGGAACAAGCGTTAAATGTTCAGTTTCAATTTTTTTGCGGATTTTTTCAATTTCTTCCGCATGCAAAAGTAATTTTCTATCTCTTTTTGTTTTATCTTCCCCGCGCGCAAAATTATAAGCATTTTCATATTCCTTAATGTAGCTATTCCTTAAAAAGCATTCGCCCTTTTTAATATAGCCATAGCAATCGGCAATTGAAAAATGCCCGGCACGAACAGATTTAATTTCATCCCCCGTTAGCACAATGCCGGCTTCGTATTTATATAAAAGTTCATATTCGAACCTTGCGCGCCTATTTTCCGCCACCAATTTGCTTTGCATTTTGTTTTGCATAATTTAATTATATCACAAATATTAGTGATTTTAAATAGATTTTTAAAAATTTATTTAATTTATTATTTTTTACAAAACATGTTTTTAAATGCCTTTCTTAAAAATAAAAAAAGAAAATAAATTTTATTTTCTTTTTCTTTTAGATTTATAATAATCTTTGGCAGAATTTTTAGATTTTTTTGAATTTTTGCCCGAATTTTTTAATTTTTTGCTAATTTTTGATGATATTTTTCTATTTTTTAATAAATTTTTGCTATTTTCTTTTTCATCCCACGCCGATTTGTTTGCCTTATTTTTATTAACAATAAAGTTTTTAAGAGGCTTTTCCACCCCTGCCAAATCGAAATCTATCTGCCTTAATTGCGTGTTAACATTAGATACAACAACACGCACTGTATCGCCTATCGTGTAGTGGTGAGTTTTGCCGTAGATTGACATTTTGTCTTCATCATAAATATATTCATCCATAGGCAGATAATCCGTCTTTATCATTCCCTCTATGCCATTATCCAGTTCTACAAAAATGCCAAACTCCTGCACACCAGAAATAATGCCTTCAAATTCTTCACCCAAAAACTTTTGCATATACACTGCTTTTTTGTAATCGTCAACAGCGCGCTCGGCTTCGTCTGCATTTTTCTCTGTGTCGCTTGCTTGAATGCTTGCGCGCTCAACAACATCTTCAAAATGAACTTTAACTTCCGCCTTTGGCGTGCCAGCCAGCACGCTTTTAATTATGCGGTGGATTAATAAATCTGGATAGCGCCTAATTGGGCTTGTAAAATGGCAATAGTGCGTTAGCGCCAAGCCAAAATGACCAAGGCAAGTAGGTGCGTAGCGCGCCTTCATCATGGTGCGCAAAATTAAATAGGATAATATTTTTTCTTTAGGTGTGCCAACAATTCTATCCACAATTTGCTGATATGCCACGGGTTGATCCCCGTTCAATTTTAACTGATTGGCTATGCCTAAATTTGTTAATAGGTCGCTCAACTTTGCAACTTTATCGCTATCTGGCTTTTCATGCACACGGTAAACAAATGGCGAATTGCCCGCCCATTCTGCCACAATTTCGTTGGCTTTAACCATAAAACTTTCAATTAGTTCGTGCGCTTCATCTTGCACGCGCTTTTCGATGGAAACAATTTCACCCGCACTGTTTTCAAGAATAAATGGCTCGGGCAAATTAAAGCGGATTTCACCCTGTTTTAGTCTATCTGCCTTAAATTTGTTGGCAATTTCACGCATGGTTAAAATATCTTTATAAATGTCTGCATATTTTTCAATAACAAGTGGGTCGCCTTCAAAAATTTTAGTAATTTCGGTGTACGTCATGCGGTGTTTGCTTTTAATAATGCTCTCCACAATGGCAGAATTGGTTATGTTATATGCACCGTCCAGCTCCATTTTAACGGTTAAGGTTAGCCTATATTCATTTTCGTTAAGCGAACAAATTCCGTTAGAAAGTTCTTTTGGAAGCATAGGAATAACGTGGTTAGGGAAATACACACTTGTGCCCCGCCTGTAAGCTTCCTTATCTATTGCGCTATTTTCTTTAACATAGTGGGAAACATCTGCAATATGCACATACAAAACATAGCCGTTTTCATGGCGTTTTAAAGAGATAGCATCGTCAAAATCGCGCGCATCCTCGCCGTCTATTGTAAAAGTGTTATGTTCGGTGTAATCCGCACGTTTATTTTTATATTTTAAATAATCCACACTTTTTTCAAGGGTTTTTGCTTCGTTAAGCGTTTCTTTTTCAAATTGGTCTTTAAGTTTAAACGAACGAATTATGGAAAGTTGTTCCGCCTTCATGGTGTTGGCCTGCCCAAGCACTTCCACAATTTTGCCTGTTAAATTTTTTGTTTCTAAACTGGCTGGATTAATTTCCACATAAACTTTATCGTTGTTATGCGCCCCGCGTGCATCGTTTTTAAATATGCGGATTTGTGGCAATTTTGTATCGTCTGGGAACACAACATTTTTGCTTTTCCCCTCAACAAAAGTGCCCACAATATGAGTTGTGTTTCGGGCTAAAATTTTTATTACTTTAGCCTCAATGTCGTCTTCCGTTTTCATGTTAGTTATTTCAACTAAAACGTCATCGCCATCAAACGCGCCATTAATTGCGTATGCGGGTATAAAGAAATCTGGCTTGCCTTCAACCGAAGCAAACCCAAAACCCTTTTTATTAAGTGTTAATCGCGCTTTTATATAGCCTCTATCGCGTGAAATAGAAATTCTGCCCCTATCATCAACAAATAAAGTGCCGTTTAAAATTAAATTTTCAACCTCTTCTTTAACATCTTTAATGTTAGCGCCAGTAATTTTTTTTAACTCTTTAATTAATGTTTCTTTGTTTAAATAAATTAACTGATTTTCTCTTATAAGTTTTACAATTTCCATACAAATATTTTATCACATTTTTAGCATTTAGTAAAATAAATAATAAAAAAAGTGCTTTTAAGCACCTATTTTAATTAAGACATTGCAACCCATGCAGGAATTTTTAGCAAGATGAAATAAATTATACAAATAACAGCAATAACGCCTAAAATAATCCACACCAAACGAGTGATTCTACCTTCACGCGAGCCGGATTTATTTTGAGAATAATAACTATCTTTATTGCCGGTTATAACATTGTTTGTTTCCTCCGAACCGGTTATTTGCAAAAACACCAACACTATTAAAACCAGTGCCAAAATTGCTAAAATTATAATACATATTCGCTCTAAAACAGGAAAGCTTTTTGAAATCCATGTAGGAATAGTTGCTAAAAATAAATTCATATCTCCTCCAAACGGGCTAATTATAACACAAACAAAATGTTTTTTCAAGCCTTTTTAATTATTTTCTTATATAAGTTAAGAACACCAGCACGCCGATAAGCAGAACGGCTATAATTATTAAACTCAATTTTTCAAACTTTTTTTGGCTTCCGTCATAAATCTTAAAAAATTTAACAATAAGAACTAATATTAAAGACACAAGCAGTAACCAAATGGTTACAAACCATAAATTGCTTAAACCTTGTATAAAGTTTACAAATTGATAATAATAAGATTTTATTACGTCCATATTTATCCTTATCCTGTGGTAATTTTAACATATTAACAGCTGGTTGTCAATAGTTTTTTAATAATTGGCTTTGGCGAGCGAGTGTAACATTTTTATTTATTTAAAATTAAACTTTTCCCTTCAAACGCTTTGTTGGGTTTAAGTTCCATTAAATCTAACAAGGTTGGAGCAACATCTCTAAGCCCGCCAAACTTTTTCATTTTATATTCTCTATCCCCAAGGGCAACGCACATAACCTTATTTAAAGTGTGCGCCATATGAGGTTGGCCCTCTGCGGTGCGCATCTGCTCGGCATTGCCATGGTCCGCCGTAACTAAAACAACATAATTGTTTTTAAGTGCGCTAACAAGGACCCTTTTTAAGCACTCATCCAAAAATTCAAGCGATTTAACAACTGCTTCGTAATCTCCTGTGTGGCCAAGCATATCCGGATTGGAAAAGTTCACCATTATAGCATTGTAATTTCTGTTAATTGCCTTAATAGTTTCATCTGCAATTTCTTTTGCACGCATCTTAGGCGTATCTGCAAAATTTTCCACTTTAAAGGAAGGAACGTGAATTCTATCCTCCCTATCAAAAGGCTCTTCCCTGCCACCGTTTAAGAAATAAGTAACATGCGCGTATTTTGTGCTTTCACTTATCTTTATTTGGCTTAAATTAAGCTGGCTTAAATATTCACATAATGTGTCTTTAACAATCACGGAAGGATAGAGTTTAATTGTGTCGGCACTATCTACATTTGCCATGGTTACGATTCCGCATTCCAACTCAGTGCTTTGTTTTACAATTTGGCGAAGCCTATCCTCACGGAAGTTAAAAAAGAACAAAACATCCGATTTAGATACGCTAAAATTATCTTTTGTGTTAACATGAACAGGCTCAATAAATTGGTCATTTTTGCCTTCTTTATGTTGATTTTGTAAATACGCTTCAATATTGTCGGCATCAATACAATTTTTTGTTTTAAACATTGCGTTATAGGCTTTTAAGGTTCTATCCCAATTATTTTCCCTATCCATTGCCCAGGCTCTGCCCGAAATGCTTGCAATTTCGCAATTTTTTACGCCTTTAATTTTTTGTTTAACATCCACAATGTATTTAAGGCTATCGTAAGGGTCGGTATCGCGCCCGTCTGTTATCAAATGCAAGTAAATATGATTGGCAAACTCTTTTGCCATATCAATAATTTTATAGGCGTGATTTATATTGCTGTGAACGTTTTTGTCGCTCATCATGCCAATTAAGTGCAAATTTGACTTGTTTTTCTTTAAATCTGCAAAAATTTTTGCCAATTTTTCATTTTTTTCAAACTCGCCGTTTAAAAAATCATCGTATATTTTTTTTATGGTTGACGGAATAATTCTGCCCGCACCGATGGTCATGTGCCCAACTTCGCTTCCGCCCAAATCGCCATTAAAAACTCCAACTGCTTCACCGCTTGCCTCAAGCAAAGAGTGCGAAAGCAACTTTAATGTTTTTAATGTGGGCGTAAAGGCATTGTCCACCGCATTGAATTTATCCGGTTTGCCTTCACCATAACCATCCAAAATTATTAACAGCCCGTTTTTCATTTATACCCCTTTTACAATTTTTAAAAACTCGTCCAACTTCAAAGAAGCTTTGCCTATTAAAAAGCCATCAATATTGGCAGATTTAAGTTCTGCAAAATTGGCTTCATTTACACTTCCGCCATATAGCACTTGCGCTTCAAAATTTAGTGCTTTTGCCTGCTTTTTTATAATTTCTATTGCTTTGTTAATTTCTTTTACAGTTGGCACATTTCCTGTTCCAATTGCCCAAACAGGCTCGTATGCAAAAATAATATTTTTCCCACTTTCAATTTGTTTTAATGCAGATTTAACCTGATTTTTTAAAATGGATTTATTTTGAGATTTATCTTGTTCGCCAATACATATAACGGGCGTTAACCCGTGGGTGATGACATTTTTCACTTTGTTGGAAATCACCGCTTCTGTTTCGCCCATCGCTCTGCACTCGCTATGCCCAACAATAACATATTTTACGCCAAATTCTTTAAGCATTGATGGGCTAATTTGACCTGTGTATTTTTTATCATCACTTTCCGCCGTGTTTTGAGCGCCTAGTGCCACACTTTTGTTTTTTAGGTTAAAAAACGGCAAATAAACAAAAGGCGGACACAAAACAATTTTTGTGCCCCTAGCCCTTAAATTATTCATTATTTCGTTAACTTGCAAAAAGAATGACTTATTGCAATTCATTTTGTAATTAGCTATAACTAGCATTAAAACCCCTATCTATCCTCAATCATTTCTACACAAGGCAATTTTTTACCCTGCAATAACATAAGGCTAGCACCGCCACCGGTTGAAATGTGGCTAACTTTTTTAGCAACGCCAAGAGATTGAATTGCCGCAACGCTATCTCCGCCACCAATTACAGAAACGCCTTTGTTTTTGGCAACATATTTGGCAATTTTATCAGTGCCGTGCCTAAAACGCTCATATTCATAAACGCCCAACGGGCCGTTCCAAACAATTGTTTTTGCCTTTTTAATAACTTTTTTAAAGCATTTTATTGTTTTAGGGCCAATATCCATACCCTGATACCCATCCGCAAAGAAGCCACTGCTGAATTTTTTTGTTTCGGCATTTTCGCTAAATTCTTTTGCGCCGATGTTGTCAATTGGCAGAATAATTCTTACGCCCTTCTCTTTGGCTTTATCTAAAATTTGGCTGGCAAGTTCCAATTTGGAATTATCTATCATAGACATGCCCACACTTCCGCCAATAGCCTTAATAAATGTGTAAGCCATGCCACCGCCTATAAGCACTGTATCCACCTTATCCAAAAGATTTTCAATTACAGGAAGTTTATCTGCAAGTTTTGCCCCGCCCAAAATTGCAACAAATGGATGCTCTGGGTTGTTTAAAACTTTGTTGAACATATTTAATTCTTGCTCAACCAAAAAACCGCAAACGGCAGGAATATATTTTGCTATGCCGTATGTAGAAGCGTGCTTTCTGTGCGCTGTGCCAAAAGCTTCAAGCACAAAAATATCCGCAAGGCTTGCAAGTTTTTTAGCAAAAGCATCGTTGTTAGCCTCTTCTTGCTTATAAAAACGAATATTTTCCAACATTAAAATATCGCCGGATTGCAAATTATTAATCATTTCGCTGGTGGAATCATCTAACACGTCTTCGGCAAACGAAATAGGCTTATCCAACAATTTTGAAAGCCTGGCAAGAACCGGCCTTAAAGAAAGTTTTGGGTCAATTTGCCCTTCTGGCCTGCCAAGGTGAGAGCACAAAATTATTTTTGCGCCATGTTCAATTAAATAATTGATAGTAGGCAAGGTTGCGGTTATGCGGGAGTCGTCAACAATTTTTAGTTCGTTGTTAATTGGAACGTTATAGTCCACCCTCACGAACACGCGCTTGTTAGACACATCAATATCTCTTATTGTTTTTTTCATAAAATCTCCAAAATAGAAATGCGAGTAGGTACAATCCCCCTAATATAGTAATGTTATTTTAGCATATATAATTTTTATTTCAAAATATTTTTTATTGTTTTTAACAATTTTTTTGTTACAATTTTTGTAAGTTTGCATTGATTTTTTTGTTAAATTTAATAAAAAAACGTTAATTTTGTTAATTTTATTTTAAATAAATTTTTACAATTTTGTTGAATTTTCGGGTCAATTTTCTGTTTTTTACAAAATTTACGCCAAATTTATCACAAAAAATATAAATTTTATTGTTGGAACAATGCGCCAAAACAGGCTCTATTCTTTTGTTGGAAAGTATTATTTTGTGCTGATTGCCATAGTTTGTGTTTTCGTCCCCAACAACAAATGAATAATTCTTAATGTGAATATGCGCCCCTGTTTGAACATTTGTAAGGTGAATTTTATCGCCATCTGTAAAGATAATAGATTTAATTTTTTGATTGGCTCTAACCTGATAAACCCCAGCAACCACTGTGCAGTGAAGTTTTTTAGATAAATATAACAACTCTTTTGTAACTAATGCAATGCCCAGCAGTTCTTCTTTTATATCATAGTTGTAAATTATGCCGTAATTAAAAACAAGCAAGTCGCATTTTGCCAACTTGCAAAAACTATTTATATAAAACGATTTATAACTTCCGCCCGCAACGCAAATAATTTTCATACAGCATTTTATGAAATTGCGTATGTTTTTGTTTATATTGAAACTGCAAATTTTGTGGCAAATTTTATGTTAAATGCAATCCACTGTGGCGTCCAAAACCTGCTCTATGCTAGGGTTTTTAATGTAATAAATAATGTTTTTGCCGTTTCTATCCGCAGAAACAATATCTAACGATTTTAAAATTTTTAACTGGTGGCTAATTGTGGTTTGATTTTGATTTAAAATGTTAGAAATATCCCCCACGCAAAGCGATTTTAATGTTAATAAAATAATAATTTTAAGGCGGGTATCGTCAGCAAACGCATAAAAAAATGTAGTTAAACTTTTTATGTTGTTTTTTGTTGGCATAAGCCTTTTTAATAAAAATTCATCTTTAATTTCCATAAATTGATTATAAATAAATAAAAAATAACAAAAAAGTGTTAACAAAAAATTTTTTTGACGAATAAATAGATTTAAAGTTAAAATATAGAAAAGGAGCAAGAAAATGAACACAACCGCACTTTACATTTTGTTTGCTATTTTAATTTCTGTAATTGCGCAGGCCACAAACACCAACCTTGCCAACAATACCAGCTTTTTACTTTTACTGCTACTTGCCCTTGGCGCTTATGGAACACAGGGTGGTGGAAGAGATAATTGCTATGTTTATGGTCAACAACGCAGTTTCATTTAAAAAAGGGCTAATGCCCCTTTTTTAATTTAACCATTTGGTAACTGCGTTGCCGTCTTTGTCTTTAAATGTTCCGCAAAGAATCATAATAAAGTCAACTAAAACACCGATTCCAAATAATCCGAATGTAAAAATGTAAAGAATACCTGTGCCAACTTTACCAACATAGAAGCGGTGAATTCCTAGAGAACCTAAGAAAAAGCATAACAATACAGCAACCAATCTTAACTTATTCGACATTTTTTACCTCCATTGATATAATAGCACCCCCCCC
>CANQZB010000020.1 GCA_947628195.1 uncultured Clostridia bacterium
AATAGAAAATGGGCGTTAAAAAAAGTGGGACAACGGGGTTTACCCAAGTCCCACTTTTTAGCCCATTCTTTTGCAGTTGTTTAGTTGTTCTGTCGTTTGTAAAACGACACCTTGTCAGCGTGCGTCAGCACGCTCTCGTTAATAAGACAAGGTGTCGTCTAATGCTCTCTAGAGTTCTTCACATTTTGAATTTTTAAATAAAATTTATAAAATTATGTTAATTGATAATACAAATTCAAATAAAGTGTGCTATAATTAGTTTATTCAATAGTAAAAGGAAAATATAAGGATGAAAATTGTAAGTTTTTTTTCTGGGGCTGGAGGTCTTGATTTAGGTTTCGAACAGGCAGGTTTTGATATAATTTATGCTAACGAATATGATAAAACAATTTGGGAAACTTATGAAAAAAACCATGCAGCACCTTTAGATAAAAGAGATATCAGAGATATAAAATCCTCTGAAATTCCCGATTGTGATGGTATTATAGGTGGTCCCCCTTGTCAAAGCTGGAGCGAGGCCGGCAAAATGCTTGGCTTAAATGATGCTCGTGGGCAGCTGTTTTTTGAATTTATTAGAATTTTAAAAGATAAACAACCTAAATTTTTTGTGGCTGAAAATGTTGTAGGTATGCTTTCATCTGCTCATGGCGATGCTGTTCAAAATATCTTAAAACTTTTTAATGATGCAAATTATGATGTTTCATTAACATTGGTTAACGCATCTAATTATGGTGTACCTCAAGACAGGCAAAGAGTTTTTTATATAGGCTTTAGAAAAGACTTAAACATTAAAGATTTTAAGTTAGAATTAAAAAAACAGCCATTAGTTACACTAAAAGATTCCATTTGGGATTTAAAAGATAATGTTTTGCCTGCAAAACCATTAAACAAAACAAATGGTAACGAATGTAAAGTGCCAAATCATGAATACTTAACAGGTGCATTTTCAACTATTTATATGTCTAGGAACAGAGTTCGATCTTGGGAAGAACCTTCTTTTACTATTCAAGCTGGTGGTCGACACGCTCCAATACATCCACAAGCACCTAAAATGATTTTTGTAGAAAAGAATAAAAGAATTTTTGTTCCAGGAAAAGAAGATTTGTATAGACGACTTAGCGTTAGAGAGTGTGCAAGGGTTCAAACTTTCCCAGATAGCTTTAAATTTTATTACAAAGATGTTGCGGACGGCTATAAAATGGTTGGTAATGCGGTACCCGTTAAATTGGCAAAGCAGGTCGCAGAATGTATAATGCGAAAATTAAAAGAAACGAAGGAGTAAATATCATGAGTGTTCAAAGTAATAATCAAGGAAGAGCCTATGAATTTATTTGTATAAACACTTTACAAGAAGAAATTAATAAAATTCGTAAATCTGAAATAGTAAAAAATTCTGCTTACTTTGCTGATGAGAGGGCATGGAATTCGATAGATGAGCATTTAAAAGGTCAATTAATCAAAAGTGCAAATGCAGCAGTTTCTACAATTTTCGAAATGGAACCTATGATTTTGGAAAAAGATGATGATGTTGTAAAATTGACAATTCAGACAGATGATCAAGGGAAAGAAGGAGATGTTAGAGACATAGTAATTTCAAGAGCAAACGTTAGTTGGGAAATTGGTTTAAGCATCAAACACAATCATTTTGCAGTAAAACATAGTAGAATAGCTAAAAACCTTGATTTTGCTAAAAAATGGTTTAATGTTCCATGTTCACAGGAATATTGGGGAGAAATAAAACCCATATTCTCAAGGTTGGAAATATTAAAATCTCAAAATGTAAGATGGAGCGATGTTGAAAATAAGGATAAAACTATATATGTACCTTTGCTAACAGCCTTCAAAAACGAAATAATAAATGCAAACAAAAAAGATTCTTCAATACCAAGGAATATGGTCGAATATTTACTCGGCGAATTTGATTTTTATAAAATCATAAGTGTCGATGCAAAACGACTTACACAAATTGAATCTTTTAATATGCATGGGACTCTAAACCATTCGACAAAAACGGTTAAGTCAAAAATTTTTATTCCAGTAGTCGATTTGCCAACACGAATTGTAAGTTTTGACTTCAAACCTAATAGCAGCAATACTCTCGAACTATATATGGATAATGGTTGGCAATTTAGTTTTAGAATACATAATGCAGAAACAATGGTTGTGCCAAGTTTAAAATTTGATATACAAATAGTAGGTATGCCAACTACAATTATATCAATAAATTGTTTATGGAAATAATAGAGGTTATGAAATGAGAAAAGGCACGAAATTAAATACAATCTATAACACTTATAGGATTATTGAAAAAATTGGTGAAGGTGGGAATGGAACTGTCTTTAAGGTTAAAGATTTAGATGACCAGTTTTTTGCTTTAAAAATAGTTGATCAAAAAAAATTATCAAGAGAAAAATTAAAAAGATTTAAAAATGAAATCAACTTTTGCGAAAAACATGAACACCCGAATATAATAAAAATTATTGATAAGGGATTATTTGCAGATAATAATGCTAATTATATATTTTATGTTATGCCATTATATGATTCTTCGTTAAGAAGTATAATCAGTTCCTCATTACAAGGAGAAAAAATTATAAAAATATTCAACAGCATTTGTGATGGACTAGAATATGCCCAAAACAATAATTGTATTCATAGAGATTTGAAACCAGAAAATATACTTATAAATTTAATAAACAACGATATTGTTATAGCGGATTTTGGTATTGCTCATTTTGCAGATGCAGATAAAATTACAACAGTAAGAACTAAAGAAACATCGAGATTGGCAAATTTTACATATCATGCCCCAGAACAAGAGACTCAAAAGACTTTATCTAAATCCACAGATATATTCGCGTTAGGTCTAATATTAAATGAAATGTTTACTAAAGTTGTACCTAGAGGGGAAAATTATAAAAAGATAGGCGAAATTGACGAAGCTTTTTCATATCTAGATGTAATTGTCTCAAAAATGATAGATCAAGACCCAAGTAAAAGATTTCAAGATGTAAGACAATTAAAAATTGAAGTTTCTGCAAGAATAAGGGAACTAGAAGACAATAAAAAAATTGCAAAACTACAGGAACCGGTAATTGAACAAGAAATTAAAGATAATTTGATTACAAATCCAATTAAAATAAAAGATATAGAGATGGATGGCGATCAGCTGAAAATCGAGTTGTCTAACTTCCCCAATGACACGTGGAAGCAAATATATTTCAAAAGCTTAAATTCATACACGTCATCACCTGTTTGTTATAAGAATTTTATTTTTAATGGCAACTTCGCATATTATACATTTAGATTTGGTGTTTCATCAATTGATTCTTTGATGTCAGATTTTAAAAAAGCAATAGTTTCTAGTAATGAATTATACAAAAATTATCTTTACAATCAAGAAAAAACAAGAATGGACAATGAAATTAAGCAAAAGCAGCTTGAAATTGAAAGAATTGAAAAAAATAAATTAATGAATGAACAATTAAAAAAATATTTATAAAAGAGTTTAAATTAATTGGCTAAAAATGTTTCGTTTTACATTATACTTGTTCAACCAAAAAAACCTAAACCATATTCGGTTTAGGTTTTTTGTCTCTTTATTTTTAAGTATTTCAATTTTTTGTTTCTTGTATAAAATAATCTATATAATGAAATTTAATTAGTTTAATTTTATTATAAATTTAACATTATTATTGTTGTTGGATATTTGCACGCCTCCTGCTTGGGATATAATGTTAATCATCTTATAATTAGTTTGTGGCAGTTCAAATAATGCCCCTGGCGTTTTCTCCTTTTTTAAAACATTAATCAAACCATTAAAAAGGAACTTTCCATATCCGTTTGATTGATATTTCTCATCAATATAAATTTCTATAGGATTAATTTCTCTATTAAAAACATAACCGCGCCCAATTTCGATGCCGTCTTTTTTTAATAAATACTTAACAGAATTTTGTTTGTCAGAAATTTTCAATTTTAATAATTCCATTCCATCTCCTTCAAATTATACATATACAAGTAAGTGTCATAAAACTGTTTAAAACTGTCAAACTGTTCATATGAGTGCTCTATTCTATCGGCAAGCCTGTGTATATTATCTTCTGTGGAATTTTGCAAAAATTTATCTAACGCTTTATACACACAGTTCAACAGTTCATTGTCTTTGAAATTTTTTTTATAGTTTGGGTCATCTGCTTTAGTTATACTCACTTCGTCTAGTATGTTATAATTCTCGTCATAAGCGGTTTCTATACCAATATTAAAATCACAAGATTGAATAATAAATGAACAGTAGGTTTTAAAATAATCAATCTCGCCCACCGTTGCCGGGAAGGTGTATTTTTTTCTTAAATTTGAAATGCCAAGCCTGTCGTTAGGATCCAACTTCAACAATTCTGCCAAATAATGTGCCCGCATAACGTTAAATCTGTGTAGGCCATTGTTTCCAACAACGTAGTGGCCCTTGTCTGCTTCCATTAAATTTATAGGCTCAATTTCAAAACTTCCCCGCAATTTTTGCATTAATTCACTTGAAGAATAACCAAGCATGGATATAGATCTCGTTTGATATTCTTGTCCGTTTTCATCAAAGAAGTGGTCCATAGCATCTATTAGCTTTAAATCATCAACATAAGGGAACATATAACCATAATTGTAGCCCAAAACATCGGCTATTGAAACCATAACTCCCTTTTTAATAGATTTATGTTTTCGATATTGTTTCACCACCCAATTAATATCGTCTTGTGACTTTACTTGAACTGCAGATAATTTGTTCAAATCGGTTTCGTCAACATTCAACGATAATAAAAAATTTTCAATCGTCTTATTCATATTTATATTATAACACATTTTTTTTACAAGTCAAACAAACACGCGGAATAGGCCGTCTTTTTTAGGCGTGCGTTTTTTATGGGCGTGCCGGGTTAAATTCGCTTTGGCTTTAATAAAAAAACACCCGAAAGGGTGCTTTTTGTTTTAACAGGAATTTTGACCAAATGTGCCAAAAGGATTTTAACCATTCATTCACAAATTTTAGAATAGGTCATCGTCATCATCCTCGTCATCTTCGTCATTTTTTGCCACTAATTGATTACGCCTCTTTATATCATAGAACACGGCAGATTCATCAAACAAGTGTTTTTGAACATAAGTGCCATAAACCGGAGTTAAATCGTAACATTTTTTTGCTGAATAAATAGAAGTGATTGTGGTTTTTAAGCAAGCGTTAGGCGTAAATGTTTTAATAATAACCTTATTTTGATCCCTAAACGTCATTAGTTCTTCTGGGTAAACCAACGGCCTTGTTTTTGTTTGCTTGCTGTAAGATTTACTTTCTTTGCCATCAGCACCAACGCTTTTGTTTTCGCTATCCTCAACAATGGTCTTTTTGCCAAGCAGTTCGCTAAATTCTTTGTTGGTGGTCATATCTTCTGTAGCAATGTAAATTTGAATAGGGCAGTTATCCTTAATAATTTTGCCAACGTCTTGCCCATACACTTGATATAACTGGCTGTAGGATTGCACGCAAAGTTCAAAGTAAATGCCACGGCTACGGCCAACCGTCATGATGCTACCAAATTCTGGGAAGGCTGGCATATTACCAAATTCATCTAGCATAAAGTAAACATTACGTTTTAATTTTCCGCCAATTTTTTGTGCTTTATCCACCAAACGCTTGTATAATTGCGTAACAAACAAAATTGCAAGCGGATAACGCGTTCTAATTTCATCTGGAATAATGCAGAAAATTGCGGTAGGCTTTTCATCCAAATTAACAAAGTCAATTTCAGTGTTGGCGGTTAAAAAGCTTATACCCATATCACTAAACATGCTGGTTTTGCTTGAAACAAAGCCCATGTAGTTTTTAGAAGTTGTGTCAGCATTCTGCAAGGCAGTTGTTGCAAGTTCGCCAACCTTGCTGAATTTGTCCCTATATTCGAAAAGATATTTTTTCAAAGTGCCGTAAGTGTCGCGCCCGCTATCGGTAAGATTACATATTTTTTGAACGTTGTAAAGATTGTATTTTTCCCTTGTCATTCCCAGTTCGGGGTTACGGCTATCTTCCAGCATCGCAAGCATAACGGCTTGAATAAGTTTTTGTGCGGTTTTTTCCCAGCTTGGGTCTTTGCTGTTTTCAACAGGCGCAAGCGTGGTGCAAATGTCGTTAAGTGCGGTAAAAGCATCGTCATTAAGTTGTTTAGACATTATTGCCATATCGCTTTCAAGTTTGCTCTTATCCACATAAGCGTATCCGTTAAACTCAAACCATGTGGTGTTACTAAAGTCAAAACTGCGTTGCAAAATTAAGTTATATTGTTTAGGGTTGTCCCCAGCGGGGTGCACCTTAACTTCCTTATCCAAATTAAAACCGCGCGTGTACATATCAAAAGCATACAAAAGCGGATTCCATTGCACAGAAGCAAACGGCTCACGCAAGTTTAGCACTTTAACATCGTAACCTTCACTTTCAAATTTGTGATAACATTTGTCATACAACTCGCCTTTAGGGTCGGTTATAACAAAACTTGGCTTGCTGGCAGTCATGCACATCAACTGCAGGCTTGGCACAACAAACCTAGATGTTTTACCCGAAGAGGTTGTACCAACGCAAAGCGTGTGAATAGGCTCAACAAAGTTAATGTCCATGCCCATGCGGTTTTCTTCTGCACGCACCAAAATGCCGTCCTTTTTAGAATTGCGTATTGAAGTTAGCGTGTTGTAGTTAAACGCTTTGTTCTTTTTAAGTTCTTCATCCGAAACAAAATCACGGTTAAAGAATTGTTGCGTTTCTTTGCCTTTAGTGTCCTTAACCTTATCCACCGCTTTGTCAGATTTATTCTTTCCCTTGCCGTCAACAAGGCGCAAAAAGTCAAAAATAAACAAAAAGCCAATGCCAATAAACATCATAAAATATGGCGTTGGGGATTGTATAACATGCGGGTCAAACGCTATGCGGTGATATTGAAAATAAGAAATTGCAATAACCGAAACCACATAAACAATTGGCGCAAGAATAACATATTTTAATAATTTTTTTAAAATATCTTTCATTTTTTCTCCTCAATATTGTTTTTATATTAGCATTTAACTATTATTTTGTCAATTAATTTTAATTTAAATTTTATTTTTCCTTAATATTATTAATTTAAGAATAAATCTTATTTTTAAATGCAAAATAATTTTAGCTAAAAAATTAATGTTAATGTTTTTTGTTTCTTTAAAATAATTTTGTTAAATATTTTTTAAAAAATTTTTAAAAAGAGATAAAAATTAGTTGATTTTAAATTTTTAACTTGTTATTATAATGTCATATTTTGGCGCAAAATAAAATTTAACGCCATTTAAAGGGGGATTTTATGTTTAGTAGATTATTGGATACACCAGGTTGGGTAACCACTTTTACAACCGCAATAAACAACGTATTAAATCCAATATTAATTTTGGTGGCAACTGCAGGTATTATTTATGCCATTGTTGTTGGTGTAAGGTTTGTTAAGGCTGATGATAAATCCGCAAGGGATGAAGCAAAACAAAAATTAATTTACGTAATTGTTGGTATTGTTGTAACATTCGTTTTAATCGCTTTGTTCTACTGGCTTCAATATGCTGTTGAAAATAATATTATAAGTTTCAATTCTTGGTGGGGCTAAAATGAAAAAGCTTTTAACTGTCGCATTATTGTTATTGGCTTGTTGCAGTGCCATAATGTGTTTTGGTGGGTGTGAAACGGCCGATACTCATGTTTTAAAAGTTGCCGGCATTGCCGAATCTCAATCTATAACTTCTTATGACGCGTATAAAGAAGCAAAACCATTTAAGGTAAATCCAGATGGGTCAACCGAAAACCCGGAATCTCAAACCGAAGGCAAATATAAAGCTTTTGTTTTAGGGAACATTTCAGGTTTGGTAATTACTTATGAAAAAGCAGATGGAACGGTTGAAAACACGTTTACGGGTTATGATGAGGCTGTTAGAGGTGGAGTAATTTTCTCGTTTGACGTGCATCATTTAGGGGAAGGCAAGGTTTTAACAATAAGTTACAAAAAGGCTAGTGCTACAGTAAAATATACATTAACAAATACGACAACTGTGCAAAATTCAAACGGAAATGGTCAAGGCGGCAACGAAAACGGAAATGGATAAGAATAAGAGAGGCGAAACCCTCTTTTTTTTATTTAATTGCAAAATAATTTTAAAATGAAAGGGAAATTAATTTGGTAATTTTATTTTGTTTTGTTATAATAATAAAAACTATACAATTATTTTAATTAAATTTTATAATTATTCTAATTGCATTTTTATAATTATTCTAATTGAATGTTATTTTAATTAAATGTTGTGTTAAAAGGAGGGAATTGTGGACGACGATGATGATATAGAAGAGTTTGACGATGCCGAAGAAGATTATGAAGCCGAAGAAGACGATGACGATGATGAAGACGATGAAGAAAGCGGAGAAGACGACGAAGATGAAGACGAAGAAGAATTAACCCAAGAAGAATTGCAAGCCGAACAGCGCGCCCTTCTTAACCGATTTAAACGCATTGTTTCCACTGCGCCTAACAGGTTTTACCCTCATTTAACACCAAAAGAAAAAGATATTGTTAAGCAAGTAAGGAAAATTAAACCTTCCGAAGTTGTAAAACTAGAACAAATTATGAACGCCAAAAAACAGGCGTTTTGGGCAAAGGTTAAATCTGTTCTTGCAACGGCTGGGCCATTCTTATTAATTTTTGGTTTAGTTCTTTTATTAATAATATTGGTGCTTGCAATTTTGGCGTCAATTTTCCCTTGGTTGTTTGGCGGAGATGCTAATTCAACCGGCAGTTCGCCCTATGGCATTAAGGGGAATGACTTTTACGGCTTAAGGGCAATTTATAAAGATGAGGATCGCGCAAAAACAGACTTAACAACCAATTATTCTGAAACTTTGGCTGAAATGGTGAAATATTTAAATGATGACGCAAGCCTTAAAATTACAGTTAAATTAACCTTGCCGGAGGCGGGTTACAACTACGAAAATTTTGAAACCGATTATGCGGAAACGGATGCCTATAAAATTGTTAAAGAAATGGCGGGCGTGGTTTATTCGGCTGACAATGCGGTGGATTATAGTTCAATTACCGAACTAGATTTAAATAATCGCCTTGCCGGAATAAAATATTTTGGATACAATCAAGCAATAGTGCAAGAGATTGCGGATAAGGTTGCAAATTATTTAACTTCTAACAGCCTCATAGGTCTGGATAATGTTGAAGTAGAAGGCGGGGAAGACCTTTCCATGCCAAGCGCAGAGCAAATAAGCACGGCGCTTAACACATATTTTGGCACAAAAACATTAGCGCGTGCAGAAAAACTTTATGTTAAAGATAGCATTCTAACCGGCGATGATGCTTATGTTGAAGGCATAACAAAGCAAAATTATATTGCATTAATATTCATGCCAAAGCGCAATGTTACCTTCACCAGCCTAACATTTTCAATTTCTGGCGTAACCGATATAAGCCGGCTTAAAATAACACTAAGCAATGGCACCGAGTTGACTCCAACCGTTTATTTGGAGGGCAACGATGCAGATACAACAATTTATCAGGTTTCATATTCCAACCCAATTTCTGCCAGCGCCTTTGCCGATTTGGATGCAGAAAACATTAATGCGCTTGCTAGCGGGCTTTCCGTTTACAGCATTTTAACAGATGAAAGTTTAAATGCGTTAACCTATTTAACCTTGCAGGAAAGCGAAACGGAAACAGAAAATTTATACACCCTAAAAACCGATGGTGTTGGCATTAATTTTGAATTTTTACCAGATGCGGAAGGGCTGTTAAACGAATACGCCTTTATGGCAACTCAGTTTGAAACAATTTGGGAATAGTGGCAGTGGTTGCCACTTTTTCTTTGCCCGCGTAAAAAATAAAATGTGAGTAAATTGCAAAAAAATCAAAAATAAAAAATTAAAAAAATAAAAAATTGCCAAAAATGCGCAAAAACTTAAAAAATAATTAAAAATTAATAAAAAAATTAAATTTTTAATAAATTTTTTACAATTTTTTTAAATAATTATTAAATTTTTTTTGTTTGTTCTTTTAATTTTTTTAAAATTTTATTTTTAATAAAAATTGCAGAAATTTGTTGTTTTTATTTGTTTATTTTGTTTTTTTGGTGTATACTAATTCTATCTAGAATTATTTTTATTTGCAAATGTTAAAAGGTGAGGAGAAATTATGGGATTTATGGATGGCGTATTAGCGGTTGTTGGCAATGTATTATGGCCGTTGTTTAGCGTGTTTGGTATGTTGATAGATGCTTTTCAGGCAATATTTTATGCCTTTGCCGGAGTAGGCTCCTTAAAAATTGGGGGCCAGACCATTGGTTCTGCAAATACGGGCCAGGCAACCGATTCAGGCATTGTTTACTATTTTTTGCAAACCGATTTAGTTAAAAACGTGTTTATGTCCGTTTTGCTTTTGGCAATTTTCTTAATTGTTATATTCACAGCCATTGCGTTTATAAGGAATGTATATACTTCAAGACAAAAAACTTGGCAGGAGATTCTTGGCAACACAATTAAAGGCATTGCAAATTTTGTGTTTGTTCCCGTTGTGGCAATATTGGGCGCTTGGGCTGGCAACATTTTACTTCAAGCTATTAACAGCGCAACTGCAGTAAACACAACCCAAACATCTTTAAGCAGACAGTTGTTTATTTGTTCTGCTTACAATGCAAACAGAGCAAGGAACGGGGTTACTGAGGGTGATGTGGAAAACATTATTCAATTATATAATCGCAATTCTACAAAAATCACCTTAGATTTTAATTTTAACCCATCAGAGCTTATGGATGGTGAAGAAATTGTTGAATCAAAAATTCACACTTACACGGATGAACAATACGCCCAAGTGGTAGACGCAATTTTTAGTAGCCCTAGTGGTCCCGACCCATTTACAATGAGTGGTGCGTTGGGGGGCGGTTATGGAGAGTATTATGTTTGGGATTTTTATGATACAATGAAAGTAAATTACATTATGCTTGCCGGAGGCGGAGTGTTCATACTTTACGCAATGGGTGCAATTGCATTTAGTATGGTTAAAAGGCTGTTTACATTAGTTCTGTTGTTTGTAATTAGCCCTGGTGTGTGCGCAATGTACCCAATTGATGACGGCTCTGCCACAAATAATTGGAAAACGGACTTTAAAAATAACTTTATAAGCGTTTATGGTGCCGTGGCGGGAATGAATTTA
>CANQZB010000021.1 GCA_947628195.1 uncultured Clostridia bacterium
AAAATGTCCAGATTGGGCTGGCGCTCTAGCGTGCGCTTCCTTTCGGTGTGATAAACCACCTTATCCACCTGCGCGCGAAGCGATTGCACGGCGGGGCCCTTGCCAGAATTTAACATGCGCAGTTGAAGCAGAGATTTATCCGCATTAACGCCCATTTCACCGCCCAGCGCGTCAATTTCGCCCGCCAGTTGACCCTTTGCCGTTCCGCCAATGCTTGGGTTGCAGGCAAGGAAGGCAATGCTATCTAAATTAAGCGTGGTTAGCAAGGTTTTTTTGCCCATGCGTGAAAGAGCAAGCCCGGCTTCACTGCCGGCGTGCCCACTTCCTATTACTATCGCGTCAAAACTTTCTACCACATTTTTTAACATATTTTATTTACCGAATTTTTTTGTTTTAATTTAATTTTTTTGTTTAGCAAAATTTTTATTTTGAATTTAGTTTTTTTGTTATATCAAAAATTTTGTTTTTTGTATTATACCACAAAACAAATATTTTTCAAGAGATTTAAAAGAATTTAGTGAGATTTATAAGGTTGAGGGCGAGCAGTCATTGCGAGGAGCGTTAGCGACGTGGTAATCTTAAACAAATTGGCTGAAAGTGGCAGTGTTGGGATGAATTTGGCAAAGTTGGGGTTATACTGACGGCAGGAGGGCTTGATTATGCCTATTAGCAAAGAAACACTTGCCAAGCGCAGGCGAATGCAAAAATATATTAATAAAAAATACACCAAATTGTGGAAGTTTGATGACGATTGCTACGAAAATTACAATCAATATATTTCAGATTTTGGCACAATAATTTCGTATCAGGGCGGGTTTTTGTTGTTTTTTACCAACGATGAGGAAGAAAATTTAACCTTTACCACCATGCACAACAAAATTGTTAAAATTAGGGCAATTCAATCACTTTTAACCGAATATTATTTTGGAAAAATAACCAAGAAAAAGATGCTTGAAATTGTGAAAAACGAACTTTCCGATGTGGATTACAAGCCCCAACTTTTGCAAAAAGACTAATAAAATTAATTAATAATTATTTTTTAAAATTTGCTTAAATTTTGCTATTTCCCTAAACAAAACTTACTAAAGATGCGGTCTATGATCGCTTCGTTGGTGGTGGTGCCGGAAATTTCGCCAAGCGTTAGCCATGCCGATTTTATTTCGCTTGAAATTATATCCATTGTGGTGGAATTGAAAATTTTAATGGCGTTGTTTATTGAGTTTAGCGCATTTTTTATACATTCTATGTGGCGGGTGTTGGTTAAATACATTTTGTTACTGTCTATTTTGTGGCTTATGGTGGAATTGAAAATGAGTTGTTTAAGGGCCTCTATGTTTTCGCCCGTTTTGGCGGAGATGTTGATGGAAGAGATTGCCACGTCGCTTGCGCTCCTCGCAATGACTGAGGAAGTAGTGCTGTCTAAATTAGTGTTAGTACTGCTTTTAGTGGCTGGCTTTTCTGGTTGAGAGGTTGCCACAGGATTTTGATGGTCAAAATCCTGCGCAATGACTGGAGAACATAAATCTGCTTTGTTTAGCACATCGATGTGAGGTTTGGTGGTTTTAATTGTGCATGGGGCGTTGGGCTCGCTAAGGCGCAAAACAAGGTCGCATTCATCAATGGCTTTTATGGCTCGCTTTATGCCAATTTGTTCAACCTCATCCGCACTTTCGTGTATGCCGGCGGTGTCAAACAATCTAAAAATTATTCCGTTATACACATATTCGGCTTCAATAACATCGCGTGTGGTGCCGGCAATGTTGGTTACAATGGCTTTTTCGGTTTTTGTTAGCGCGTTAAGCAGGCTGGATTTTCCCACATTCGGCGCGCCCACAATGGCAATTTTAACGCCGTTTTTTATAAGCAAACCGTTTTCGCTATCCTTAACAAGCGCATTTAGTTCGCTGGAAATTTCGGTTAAATTTTTAATTATGTTGGAAGTTTCGCTTTCGGTGTACTCGTATTCGGGATAGTCCAACTTCGCTTCAATTTCTGCCAAAATATCTGTAAGTTTTGCCTGATAATTTATAATGTTTTCCTTTAATTTGCCTTGAAGTAAAACACTTCCAGATTGCGCCTGCATATCCGTTTCCGCATTAATTAAATCCATAATGCCTTCGGCTTGGTCCAGGCTCAATTTTCCGTTTAAAAACGCGCGCTTGGAAAACTCCCCCGCAGTTGCCAGCCTTGCGCCGTGTTTAAGTGCCTCTTCAATTATGCTTTGCGCTAAAAAATATCCGCCGTGAGATTGAATTTCGGCTGTATCTTCGCCCGTGTAACTAAAAGGGGACGCGAAAAACACGACCAAACAGCGGTCGGCATAATTTTTAATTTTTACATTTTTAAGATACATTTTTCGTGGCTCAAAATCCAACTTTTCGCCAATCATTTCCTGCAAAATTTGCTTGGATTTGCTTCCGCTTATTCTAATAACTGCCACGCCACTGTTGCCGGGCGGAGTTGCCAGCGCTGCAATAGTTTCAAATTCCATAATTTATCCTTTTAAATTTTGTTTAAATTAAATTTTTTAGTTTTTGAATTTAAAAATTTTTGCCTAAAATTTTTACTTTAAATTTTTAATTGAAATTTTTGCCTAAAAATTTTGCCTAAACTTTAATTTACATTAGATATTATTTATTATATCACAAACACAAACAAATTTCAAGCATAAAAAAAACACCCGCTTGGGTGCTTTAATTTTCGTAAACGAATTTAATAAGAATTGAAACAAGTTCATATTTTTCGAAACCTATATCAGGAATTTTGTAATAATAATTATATAAATAACTATCATTTCGATTTATTTTAACGTTATCTATAATTGTGCACCATTTTTCATCTCCAACTTCAAAAACGCCCAATACAACTAAATAGTTAGAAGATGCCTGTTCGTTAATTGGAATTGTTGTATTATAAAAGTTAGTAGATATGGATTGCAGTGCAAAGATTTCTTCTTGGCTTTTATCGTTTTCAATATGAGATCTTACATTTTTTAATGCGGAAGTATCCAATAAATCATATTTTTGTACTTGTTTCAAATGGGCTGGAATTGTAGTACCGTCTAGATCACCATCTTCTAGAATTCCAAACCTATAACCGCATAACTCGGTTTGATGAAATGTATAGGTAACATCTTGGGTAATTTCTGAATTTATAAATCGTAATTGATTTTTTGTGGAAATAGGGGCAGTTTCATCATTTTTTGTCCAATATCCAAAATGTAAGTCTGATACGTTCGCGTTTATGTAGATATACATTCCATTATCAATAAATGCATTTATAGCAGTTACTCTATGTCCATTGATTATTTTAGTTTCCCCAACACCTGTTTCGTGTGAGAAATTCGCCGTTAAATCTACATCGTCAGTCATAGTTAGTTTACGAGTTGGCTCAATTGAATCATCGCTCCAATTTATAAAGAGATATCCGGCTTTTGCATGAGCGGAAATTGCAACATTTTCATCTTCGTTGAATGTCAGTTTGTATTTTCCACCAACAAGTGAGGTGCTGGCAGGAAGCTCTCCATTAACATAGACAGACCCATAGTTAGAATCATAATCTAAAGTTAAGGTGTAAGTTTGTGTTGGGCCGGGGTTGGATGGGTTGCTTGGGCCGGGGTTGGATGGGTTGCTTGGGCCGGGGTTGGATGGGTCGGTGGTCGTTCCGCAGGCGGATAAAGCGACAGCGCCAACAAGCACAAGCAAGCAAACTAATAATGTGGATAAAAATTTATTTTTCATTTGTTCCTCCTATTTAATAAATTTATTGTATGCAATTTTAATTATATAAAACAAAAATTAAATAAAATAAAATTGAATAAAATAAATTTATTATATAGTCTAGTATATATATATATATATATATTGTCAAGTATTTTGGGGCGCTTTTAAAAAAAATAAAAAAATGATTGCAAAAGCGCTAAAATTAAAAAATTATTATTAAACGAAAAAAACACCCGGTTGGGTGCTTTTTGTTTGTGGTTTTACCTTTTTGCTTTTTTTTGTTATTTTTTTGTGTTTCTTGCTTATTTTTTGTTGTGATTTTTTATTTTTTTGTGTTTCTTGCTTATTTTGCAGATTTTTTAACGGATTTTTCCAATTCTGCCTGCATTTGAGTGTGCATTTTAATGGTCTGTTTAACATCCTTTGCTGGTGCTGGGGTGGTGGGATAAAAACCTTTTTCGTTCATAATTTTAAAGATTTTAAGGTCGTGTTGCATGGCAATTTTTTCGTTTTCGCTGAACAGAGTGCGCAAATTTTCGTTACTGCATTCAATGCCATATTGGCAATACATGTGAATTAAAAATTTGTGCGCAATAAGTGCATCTTGCAGTGTGTTTTGTGTGGTGAATTCCATTATTTTGCACCTCCTTCTTCGGCGTTGGCTGTTAAATATGCCAAAAGTTTTGTGTGGTTTTCAAGATGTTTTAACGCCATCTCTTTAAACATGGTTTTTAATGGCTTTTCAGTTACGGCTTGCTCGCAAAACTTCATTTTGGTGGCCATCCAGTTTTCAAAGGTCATAAGCTCGTTTAGCGCCATTAAATCTTTGGTTGTTAACATTTTTTTCATATTGTCCTCCGCTTAAAATTTTTAACAAACAAAAAGTTTTTAATCATTTATGTAAAAATTTTTTAGCGCTAGATAAATTTTGTGTGTTGAAAAAATTTTAATTTTGAAGGAATTTTAAGATTTTGGCAAAAATTTTTATGTTTTGACGGAATTTTTTTAGCGTTAAATGCAGATTTTTAAGTTTTTTAAGTGAAATTTACAATAAAAATGTTTGCGAATAAAAATTTTTTGCGTTAATATGAATGTAGAGGAGAAAATTTATGGCAGAATTAAATGGAAATTATGTGAACGAACAAGCGCATCAAAAGGGCAAGGCGTTTTTTAAAAAGGGGGCAATGATTGCCGGGTTAATTGCGCTTGCATTTTTAATTGTTGGCATTATTTTGATTGTTGTTGGCGCAAATAAAAAAGTGCCAAATATGTTAGAAGAGGGCTGGTTTGAGGCGGATAGTAGCAGAACCGGCACTATATTTGGCGGGATTGCGCTAATTGCGTTTGCGCTAATTCCAGGTGGTGTTGCGTTGGCAATGCTTGTAACCGCACATCAGCGCGATATTTTGGCGTATGAGGCAAGTTCGGTGGCGCCAGTTGTTGGCGAAACTGTTAATTATATTGCCGATGAAACTTCACCCGCAATTCAAAAGGTGGTTGGCGCAGTTAGCACGGGCGTTGCAGAAGGCGTTGTAAAGGCAAAAACCGCTTTGGCAGGGAACTCTAACACCAACCAGAATGCTGGGCAGAACGCACAGCAAAATGCGCAGAGTGCCGGGCAAACCGCAAGCGCTGTTAAATATTGCCAGGAGTGCGGAACAAAAAATCCTAGGCGGGCAAAATTTTGTTCTAATTGTGGCAGAAAATTTGAATAAATCAAAAAAAGAAATTTTGAGTTTGGCTCAAAATTTTTTTATTAATGAAGATTTTTAAATTTTTTTAAAAATATCTTTACAAACAAAAAAAATTATGCTAAAATACAAACGCAATCAGTAAAAGCAAACTAACATAAATGCAGTTTGCCAAAAACACAACCTTTCAAAAAGGAAAAGGAGTAATGAGGGAAAAACAGTTGCTGGTTGTCCCTCATAGGAGCGGTGCAAACAAATAAAAGGTTAACGTTTGCGCCGTGAAACAAGCAAACTAACATAAATGCAGTTTGCACCGCGCGTTCATAGCTCAGCTGGATAGAGCGTTGGTCTACGGAACCAAAGGTCGGGGGTTCGAATCCCTCTGGACGCACCAAAAAAGAGCGATTTCGCTCTTTTTTTACTGCCCGAGGGATTATGCGCTTTGCGCATCTGTGCTTTGCACAGCGAACCCCCGTGTGGGGTACTCGGGACCCCGTCTTGCCAAGGCAATCCACCCGAGGATTGACGGGCTTACGCCCTTAATGCGAATCCCTCTGGACGCACCATCGTCACAAACTGCACCTTTGTTAAATTGCTCACAAGTTCGCAATTGTAAACCTAGGTTTGTTTGTTCCTCTATTTTTAACGAGCATTTCATTAACTCGTTAAAAATATATTGGAAGTTGTTTGAGATTCAAAACTCTTACTTTTAAAGAGCATTTCGTTAACTTTTTAAAAGTTATTTTTTTAGTATTTCAAAGGCATTTAAATAAGCCAATATAAAATTATATTATTTTTGGATAAAAAGTTTTGAAAAGTTAAATATCTTCTATTATTTTGTAAAAGGAGTGATAATGTTTTTTAATGTTTTATAATTGCTATCTGTAGTGTTGAGCAAAACAAAATCCCCATCATTATCATTCATAACTATTTTTAGTGATTGACAAGTAAGTTCTGCATTAATCTCATTATTTTTTATAAATTCAACAACGTCAGAAATTTGTGCACTAGGTATAGATAATGCTATATCATAATATTTATGTTTGGAAAGAGGTCTTTCCTTTAAATTTTTATCTATTTTACAATGTATCGTTTTACATAATTTTTCAACTAAAAAGTATTCTTCCTCATTAATGCAAAACTTACATATAACTTGAAAATTATTAGTTGAATTTACAGATTTGAAAATGTTTATGATTTTTTCTACTGAAAAATGTTTTATAATAATTTGTGTTTGCATGATTTCTCCTTATGGAATTTTATTTAAGATTTACTACTAAGTATACATGAGTTCTGGGTAATAATATTGGCTATTTAGATAATATAATCCGATTTCGCACAACTGACTACGATAACGGAACGGGTTGTTTTTGCAATAAAACTTTTATCCTTTGCTAACAATAGTAATATAACTTAAAACTGAAGAAATGTCAACAATGTCAGAGCCGTTTCTAGCAAAAATCTTTTGTTTGTCCGTTATTAAATTTATTAAAACCGATGGGTTATTTTTTTGTTTTGTTTTTTTGGAAAATGGTGTATAATTAATTTAGGAGAGTTTATGAAATCGAAAGTGTATTTTACTAAAAACATTTCGCCAGAAGGGCTAACAAAAATTTACGATGCCCTTGGCGTTAAATTAAAAGGCAAAGTGGGTGTAAAAATTTCAACGGGCGAGCCGGGCGGGCACAACTATTTAAAGCCCGAATTAATTGCCAATTTGGTTAAAAAATTAAACGGCACCATTGTTGAATGTTGCACGGCTTATGGTGGCAAGAGGCAGGACCCCAAAGAGCATTGGAAAACCATTAAACAACACGGGTTTTTAAGCATTGCGCCATGCGACATTTTAGACGAATTTGGCGAGTTTGAAATTCCAGTTAAAGCCGGCAAACATTTAGATGTGGACATTGTTGGCGAGCACATGAAAAATTACGATTCCTTTTTAAATCTTGCGCATTTTAAAGGCCACGCAATGGGCGGTTTTGGCGGGGTTATTAAAAATCAGTCGATAGGTTTTGCATCAACTGCCGGCAAGGCATATATTCACACTGCGGGCAAAACGCGAAGTGCGGCAGAACTTTGGAACCACTTGCCAAAGCAGGAACATTTTTTGGAGAGCATGGCAGAGGCGGCCAAGGCGGTGCAAGATTATATGCACGGAAACATTTTGTATATCGATGTTATGAACAATCTATCGGTGGATTGCGATTGTGATTCCCACCCAGAAGACCCTTGCATGAAGGACATTGGCATTTTGGCATCAGCCGACCCGGTTGCGCTTGACCAAGCCTGCATTGATAAAATTTGGGCGTCAACCGACCGTGGGCGAGACCATTTTATTGCGCGTGTTGAAAGGCAGAACGGGCGCCACATTTTGCCATATGCCGAAAGCCTTGGGCTGGGTAGCAGAGATTATGAACTTATAGATATAGATGAATAAAATTTAGGCAAAAATGCAAAAAAACAGATAGCGGTTGGGCTATCTGTTTTTTAATAACTATTCGGCTGTTCGGCTTGAAACGGATATTGTGAAATTATCTAAATATGCCAATGGGGTTTCGCTTGCACTGCCTGGGAAATAGATGTTTGCATAAACATTTTCGGCTTCGGTTTGAGGAACAGGAATGTTTTGGCTAGTTATAACTGCAGTGCCTGTTTCGCGGTCTATAACCTGGCCCTTAATTGTTTTGCCGTTTGCGTTGGCTTCAATTACAATTTTAACGGTGTACCATTTGTTGGCAGAAATTTCTGTGCCGTTATCAAAGTTGCCGCCAGTTGCAAAAACCACTTTAACTTTGCCGTTTTGATAAGCGCCGAAAACTGGTTTGTAATCTGCCCAAGAAGCAGAGCGCAAGCCAACGTCCACCGCAACAACATTTTCACCAGTTACAGTCGTGCCTGTAAGTGCGCTGGAAATGTAAATATCGTAGCGAACAGTAAAGTTATAATTTTCGGTTGTGTAATCGTTAACAAGGTCATAATCCAACTCCTGACCATTGCCGGTTATGCTTGCACATTTTTCATTTTGGAAGGTAACTGCGTTTAAGCCGGTTGCGCCTTCTGCTTCGTTCCAATCGCTAAAATCGCCTTCGGAATTTTGATAAATCATGTGATTGGTTGTAACATTAACCGTGCAGACTGCGGATTGGTTTGTTGTTGTGGTGGCAGTAACTTGTGCAGTGCCTGTGCCTATTGCTGTTATTACGCCCTCTTCAACCTCAACAACGGTTTCGTCAGAACTTTGCCAGGTTATGGTTTTGTTAGAAATGTTTTCAAGCCTTACTGTTAAGCCTTGAACCTCGTCAATATCCATAGTAAGTTCGGTTTTGCTTAGGGTTATTTTGCTTTCCCCACAACCTAAAAAAGAGAAAGAAAACAACACCAGTAAGCAAGCGATAGATATAGATAAAAATCTTTTCATAATTCCTCCTTAAACATAAAATATTTTATAACGATTAAAATTATTGGTCAAATAATTTTAGTGGGAAATTGGCAAATTTTTTGTCGAATTTATTTTAACTGCCCGCAATTAAATTTTGCATGGAAAGAATTTTGTTGAATTTTGTTGAAAAAAAATTTTAGATTTAGCAAAAAATTTTTTAAAAATAGTAGACAAATTTAAAATCAATAATTATAATATACTAAGCAAATTCTGTTTGACTTTGTTAAAAGGAGAAATTAATGGCAAGAACCAGTAAACCAGTTTGGATATTATGCCCAAGGTGTGAACTTAACTATATAAAGAAATCAGATAAATATTGCAATGTTTGCAAAAAGGAAATGAAACTTATTGAAGCCGGCGATGACGATATTGGCGACCTTGAACTTTGCCCTATCTGCAAATTGAACTTTGTGCAGAGCGACCAAGAAATTTGCGATAGTTGTAAGCAAGAGTTGGGCCTTAACACAGATGGCGATGATGAGGACCGCGATTTGGAAGATTGGCACAAATATATTGACGATGATGACGATGAAGATGACGATGACGAAGAGCCTGTTACCGATACAGACGATTTAACCAGCTCGATTTATGATGACGAGTTGGAAGATACCTCTGGCTTGGAAGGCGACTTCGATTTCAGCGATGATATGGATAAAGACGCCGATGACGAAGACGATGAAGATGATGACGATATCGATTCCGACACCGATGATGACGACTTTGACGATGACTTTGACGATAATTTTGACGATGACGAAGACGATGAAGATGATGATGACGATGACGAGGACAAATAGCCCTCGTTTTTTTACAAAAAATGTCGAAAACGGGCGAGCGTGATTAAAAATAAAATTTCAAGCAAAAATAGTGTTAGGGGGATGCTATGAAAAAAATGCCTAACACTTTAACGGACATCAAACAAAAAATTTTGGCACTTAAAGGCAAGGAAGTTAATTTGTACATCAACAGGGGCAGGCGCAAGGTTAGCACTATGCGCGCCCGCATTGAAGATTGCTACGCCAGCGTTTTCACGGTTAAATCTGGCCTGGAAGAAGTAATTTCCACTTATTCATATAACGATATTTTATGCGGGGAAGTGCAAATTTCTAACGATTAACCAAATTCTTTTCTAATTAACCGAACTCTTTGGCAAAATAAGGCACGCGCCTTATTTTTTTATGTCATCGCAAGCAAAGAAAATTTTAAATGTCATTGCGAGCGAAGCGTGGCAATTTATTCCTTATAAAGAACTTTTAAAGAGTTAACATGGTGCTCTTTAAAAGTAAAGAAGTGCCCGCCTAAAAGCCTATAGTAATTTTGCTTGCAAAATTGCTTGGCATTAATGGAGTGGCACGACGTGAGATTGCCACAGAATTTTGATGGTCAAAATTCTTCGCAATGACAGGGGAAGATTGCAACACTTTTGCCCGGCGAAATTTTAACTTGCTAGGGCGAGCAGTTAGCAGGTTAAAAGGTTGTTTTGCAAGTCGGTTAATTCATAGAGATTGCTGTTATACATTAAATAATATTTGCCGTCCTTTAACGCGATGTTCAGATTTACATTGCTGTAAAAGTGATAGGCATTTTTATTTTTATCAAACCTAAAATCTGGCAAATTAACATTTGGCAGAATTACGGCGTTGTTATCCAACCTAACAGTTTCGCCTTCAATAATAATTGGCTGGTCGTGTTCGTCTTGCACTTCAATTTTAAAGGTGTTATTGTCAATAGTTATGTAATAGTGAGTTTCTGGCCAAGCGTTAGAAATTTTTTTGCGCACATATTCAAGTTCGGCGTGGTCAATTTTATCGCAAGTTTCAATACCCTCTTCGGCAAGGCTGGAAACGAACTGTTGGGTGGAAAATAATTGTTTTGCGTATTCGTTCAATTTTTGCCTTAAATTTTCAATGCAAGCGGGCAGTTGTTCATCGCTCACGTTTGGGGAGTAATAGGCAAGTAAAATGCCATAATCGTTATAACTTAACTGTTCCGGCGAGGTGGAAGCGGTCATCATAATGCTATCGCTATGCAAAACTTCATTTTCGGCCGGCATGCCCCTTTCGTCAAGCTTAATGTTGTAAATATCATTAAAGCCAAAAAGGTGTGCCAATTCATGCGCGGTTGTGTTGAACACAAGATTATTTCTGCCTTCCTCGTCCGCCTGGTTTAGCGCATCGCAGTTCGTGTCTATTGTTATTACATCGCTAAACTGATCGGCAAGCCCAACAACATCCGCATTCATGCCACCGGCAGAG
>CANQZB010000022.1 GCA_947628195.1 uncultured Clostridia bacterium
CACAATATCATACTTGCCGGCATTTTTTTCTGCGATTTCTAACGCACCTTCCGCCTTGGGGCTGGTTATGCAATCTACAATTTCATAGCGCAAAAGCAAACGCTGTTTTATTTTGGGCATAAATTCATCAATTCTGCCCCGCATAGCGTTTGGATTATATATAATTAAAACAGATGAATAATTTTTCACTTCTCTCTCTTATTAATTATTTCTTTCTTCTTAAAATTTCATATTTTTTTAATGGCGTATCTGTATAAATGTAAACTTGTTGTTTTGGGATTTTGCACTCGCTAAGTTCATTGCCATCTAAATCCTCAATTTTGTTTATGTTAATTATAGCATTGTTTTGTGTTTTAGACAACAATTCAAGCGTGCTGTTAGCACTAAATCTGTTGCGCATTTCCACCTTTGCCCTGCCAGATGTGCTATCTTCAAGCACAACTGCAGAAAAGTCGTAATCTGCTTCCGGCAAACTGCTATCCAAGCTTTGCTTTGGATCTCCAAAATAAAATCCGCAAGAATAATCGCGGTGGCTAGACTTATAAACCTCGTTTTTAATGCTTGCTGGCAATTTATAGGTTTTGTGTGTTTCCAAATAGTTAAGTGCCTGCCTATAAGCGTTTGTTATGTTGGCAACATAATATTCCGTTTTCATTCTGCCTTCAATTTTAATTGAAGTTACACCGGCATCACGAAGTTTATCCAGATATTCAATCATACACAAATCTTTGCTGTTTAAAATGTAAGTGCCGTGGTTATCCTCCTCAATGGGATATTCTTGCTCTTTATTTATTTCGCGTATAGCATAGTTCCATCTGCAAGCTTGCACACACGCACCGCGATTAGCATCTCGCCCAGTGAAAAAGTTGCTTAATAAACATCTGCCCGAATAGCTTATGCACATCGCACCATGGCAAAAGGCTTCTAATTCTATATTTGCGGGGATTTTTGAGCGAAGTTCTTTAATTTCAGATAAAGTCATTTCACGCGCCAAAATTAGCCTTGTTGCGCCTAGTTCAATAAACACTTTTGCACTCTCGCTATTAGTTATGTTTGCCTGTGTGCTTACATGAATTGGCATTTTAGGAGCTGTGCGCTTTACTATTGAAATTACGCCTAAATCTGCAACAATAACCGCGTCAACTTTTATTTTGGCTAAATATTTTATATATTCTGGCAAATCGGCTAAATCACTTTCGTGCGGAATGATATTTACAGTTACATAAACTTTTACATTATGTGCATGAGCATAATCTACCGCCCATTTTAAGCCGTTTAAATCAAAATTCCCCGCAAAAGTGCGCAAGCCAAAACGGGTAGATGCTAAATAAACTGCATCTGCCCCATACTCTATTGCCATAATTAATTTATCTTTGTCCCCAGCAGGTGAAAGTAGTTCCATATATTTTATTTTATCATAAATACAAACTATTTTCAACTGTTTTTTTATTTTTTTATTGAATAGCCCAGGCCATCGCCTATATTTAAAATTTGAGTTGTGAACGCCGTGTGTGAGGTTATTGCGGAAATGTAATTTTTTAGACCTTTAATCATGGCACGGCAACCCTTGGAAATGGGTATTTTGCCAGTAACCATGCCGTGAAAATACAAATTATCCGCCACCAAAACGCCACCGCTTTTTAAAATGTTAACTAAATATGGCAAATAGTTAATATACTGCCCTTTTGGCCCGTCCAAATAGATGAAATCGTAGGTTTTGTTAGCAGTTTTTAAGTAATCCATTGCATCTATTAAATGCAAAGTTATTTTTTTGTTCAAATTGCGATTAGTTACATTTTGTTGCGCCTGTTTAAAACGTTCTTCATCAATCTCTAATGTATCTATATGCGTGCAAGTGGTGTTTTCTGCCATTGTTATTGCGGAATAACCTATCGCAGTGCCAATTTCTAAAATTTCTTTTGCGTTAAATTCGTTAATTTTAGCGCAAATAAAAGATAAAGTGTCATCTAAACTGATTGGCACTTTATTTTCTATTCCGCTGTGTTTTATGTTTTTGTCTATATTCATAATTTGAAGAAATTGCCGTGAAAGTTTTTACTTTCTAACAAAGACATTAAATTTTAGGCTCTAGTCGTTACTTTCAATAATTATTGGAACTATCATAGGTTTGCGTTTTAGTTTTTTGTTTAGATAGTTAGTAAGAGCTTTCCTTAACGCAAGTTTAACAGATAGATAATCTCTACTGCGTAAAGTTTCAGCATCTATGCTGTTAACTATGGTGTTGCGGGCATCTTCTAGCCAAGTTTGCGCTTCGCCAGTGTAAGTAAACCCGCGCGAAACAATTTCTGGCCTTGAATTTAATTCGCCACGCTGACTGTTTACATTCAAAATGACAATACATAGGCCGTCTTCACTCAACTGCTTTCTTTCCCTTAACACGTTGCTTTCCATTTCGCCAATGCCTGCCCCGTCAATAAGCCTGCTACCAAACGGAACTGTGCCTGTCGCCTTTAAAAAGTTTTTATTAACTTCAAGTTTCATGCCCAACATAGGTAGCAAAATGTTGTGTCTATCCATGCCTACGGCGATTGCGCTTTCACGTTGAGCAAGCAAATGCTTTTGTTCCCCGTGAACAGGCACAAAATATTTTGGCTTTAAAAGATTTAGCATAAGTTTTTGTTCTTCCTTGCAAGCGTGGCCAGAAGCGTGCACCTGTTCCAACTGATTATATATAACTTTTGCGCCTAACATAATTAATTTATTAATTGTGTTGCTAACACTTTTTTCGTTGCCCGGAATTGGTGAACTTGAAAATATTACAGTGTCATTTTCGCCAATTTCAATGCCTTTAAATTCGTTAGAAGCCATGCGCGATAAAGCGCTATGAGGCTCGCCTTGGCTACCTGTGCACAAAATTAACAATTCACCATCTTTAAAGTTTTTTATTTTTTCAACTTCAATAATGTTTTCTTTATTAATTTTCATTTCGCCTATTTGTGTTGCAACATCTGTTACGTTTACCATACTTCTGCCAGTTAAAACTACTTTACGGCCAAACTTTTCTGCCAAAGTCATAACCTCTTGCACCCTGTCAACATTTGATGCAAACGCTGCCACTATAATGCGGTGTTCTTTGTTTTCCACAAACAGTTTTTCAAGTGTGTCGCCAACCACCCTTTCGCTTAAAGAAAGACCTTCACGCTCTGCGTTGGTGCTATCGCTCATATATAGCAAAACGCCCTGTTCGCCAAGGCTAGCAAAAGAGGCAAAATCAAATGGCTCATCGTAAATTGGGGTTAAATCTATTTTGTAATCCCCAGTATGCACCACCATGCCCACCGGAGTTTTTATTGCGATTGCGTATGCGCCTGGAATTGCGTGGTTAACGTGGATAAACTCAATTTCAAAACAGCCAAGCGTGAACTTTTGTTTTGGCTTAACTGCAATAGTTTTGTATTCCACCTTTTTATGTTCTTCCATCTTCTTTTTAATAAGGCCACATGTCATTTTGCTGGCATAGATGGGCGCTTTTATTTCGTTAACAACATAAGGTATGCTTCCAATATGGTCCTCATGGCCGTGAGTGATTAAAAAGCCACGCACTTTGTCTTTATTTTCAACCAAATATGTTATGTCTGGTACAACAAGGTCAATGCCCAACATATCAACAGACGGAAACATAACGCCACAATCTATAACGATTATGTCGTTACCATATTCTAACACTGTCATATTTTTGCCAATTTCACCAATGCCACCCAAAAACATTACTTTTAAATTTTGAGTTTTGCCCTTATGTTTTGGTTGTTCTTCGGTGTTAGTTAAAACCTGCGAACTGCTTTCTGTTTTTTTTGTTTTGCTTTGTGTGTGTTTAGGTTTTAAATTTGGCTTTTTATTAGCAAAATCTGCATTGTTTTTTATGCTAGCATCATATTCTTCACTGCTAATTAAATTGTCTATCATAAATCTCCTTTTATTAAAATACGCACAATAAATGCACGCAAAAAACTAATTTTTGCAAAAAGCTAAATGCTTTATGTATATGGATTGCAAAGTTGAACCTTGCAATGTAACAAAAATTAAAGTCTTAATATTATTATAGCACAAAAAAATGATTTGTCAAGCAAAAAGAAAAACTATTTTAATTTATTTTGAACAATTCATTTAGTTGTTTTTTTGTAATTATGTTTTCTTTATCAAAACTTCCATATAAACTTAAACTTACTTTGCTGTTTGCAAACACTTCTTTAAATATATTATTGCAATCATCAACCGTAGTTTTATTTTTTAGTTTTTCCATTTCTTTTTTATTTAAAATTTTGCCTTCAAACCTATAATCGTAAAGCTTGTTAATAAGTGAATATGCTGAAGGATTTTTTCGCATTTGGGCATGCTTATATTGGCGCTTTGCTTTATTTAAATCGTCTTTAGAAAAGCCATTTTTTATTATATTTTTAATGTAATCCGCCACCGTTGTAATAATTTCATTCACGTTTTCCTTTTCACATTCGCAATAAAGTGCCAAAACAGAATTTTGTTTAAATCTCCAATAAGAAAACCAGGCGCTATACACCAAACTTTTTTGTAGCCTTAAAATTTTTGCCAACCCAATTGCGGGGTCATTAATAATTGCGCGCATCATTTCAAACTTGCACATAAAGTTATAGTCATCGTATGCTTTAGGGAAGGTAAAATTAAGCGCTATATATATTTTATCTATTTCCGCTTTTGTGGTTTTTACAAAATTGGATTCTGCCACATCGTAAAAATTATAAGGCAATGGCTCTAATTTATCATTAACAGGCAATTTGTTGGATAAATTTTTGTTAATAAGCTTTTTAACTTTGTTTAAAGACATAGGCGAAGTGATGTACACTTCCAAATTGTTTGCAACAAAATAATGTTTTATATATTTTTTAACATCTTTTGAAGTTATTTTGGCAATAGATGATTTATTGCCTGCACTGCTTGCTTTTTCCTTAAAAATAGGCTGTTTAAATAGGTTATATAAATTCATGCCGTGAGCAATATCCTGATGTTTATCTTCATATTCGGCAATTTCTTGATTAATAATTTTGCGCTCCTTATCCACGGCTTCTTGTTTAAAAGTGCTTTCGTTTATCATTGTCGATATGGTTTTTAAATATTCTTCTAACTCTTTTGCGAACACCTCGCCAGTAAACACAATTTCACGCAAGTTAGTGTACGCATTACAAACAATAAATGAATAATATTTTTGTGTGATTTGTTCCTTGTTCATGGTTTTTGTGCCAGTAAAAAACATATGCTCACAAAAATGCGCCAAGCCAGTGATGTTTTCGCACCTGCTACCACAATTAAAAAGCACATCTATAACTGTGTTTTTATTAACATTGTTTTTAACATAAAATAGTTTTCCGCCTCTGTTTAAATTGGTTGATAAATATTTATTTTCCATGTTTTTAATTTTAGCCCAGTTAATATTTATAGTCAACTATAATTTTAATCAAAACGATTATTTACAAAATGATTTAATTTTTGCAAAAAATAAAACTCACTTATGTGAGTTCTATTTTATTCTGTGCGAAGAGCAATTACAGGGTCTTTTTTAGATGCAATGCGTGCAGGAATTAAACCGGCAATGAATGTTAAGAAAACGCTGATAGCAACTAAAATTATTGCAGGAAGTGGATTTAAAACTGCCAAACCGCCTATGCCTGTTAGTGTTTTTAAAACTAAACTAATTGGAATTGTTAATATTAAAGATACGCCCACGCCAATTAGCCCTGCCAATAAACCTATAATTATAGTTTCAGCGTTAAACACGTTGGAAACATCTCGTTTTGATGCACCAATACTGCGCAAAACGCCTATTTCTTTTGTTCTTTCTATAACTGAAGTGTAAGTTATTATGCCAATCATTATGCTTGAAACCACAAGCGAAATTGCAGCAAAAGCTATAAGCACATAAGAAATGATGTCCACCAAAGATTTAAGCATACTGGTTAAGAATGAGGTGCTATCTGTTATATAAATTTTAAATTCACCCTCTTCATTCCATGTTTTAATCATATTTACTAAATCGTCTTTGCCGTCAAATGATTTAATATAAAAGTGAATACCTGATGGAACATCGCTTGCGCCATAGATTTGCAAATATAAGTCTATAACTTCTTCTGCTGTTAAATTAATTTTAAAGTTAGTAGCCAAAGTATCCAACATCATTTTAGGAGATTTATATTGGAAATCATCGGGGTTAATTTCGGCGTTCTGCAAATAAGCACCTAAGGTAGAAAGTTCGCTTATATTTAGCGTGTAAGGAATTGGAAATTCTTTTTCTTCTGTTCCTTCAATAAAATTGCCGGCTGAAAGATAATTAGCGCGGATTTTTTGCACAACTTGCGAATCGTTTTTGCTGTTGTTATGATAAAATTCTGCCAACTTTTTAGTGTACATTAACCCGTTAGGGAAAATGCTTCCGCTTGTTCCTTCTTTTAAAGATAAAACGCAAGTTACTGTTAAATCCAAATATCTGTTATCCTTATCCGGATAAGATTCATATTTAGAATACAAAGCCCCTAACTCTTGTTGGGTTTTAAGCACATCCGTTGTTAAATCCACTTTAGAAAAATCTTTAAATGGCAAGCCAAGTGAATCGTCAGCATCGTTATAATATCCATCGTTCAATAATAACCTATAGGTTTTGTTAGAATCAATAATATCCTGAAATTTTAAAGGCTTATACTTGCCACCCTCCTGGATTTCTGGCTGATCAAAGCCAAACGACATTAAGGTTGCAGAATCTATAGAACTAGAATTTAAAACAAGCGCAACCTCATTTTTTTCAGTTGGATATTTGCCATAAACGTCATAAAGCGAGGTTACATAGCTTTCTTCATTTAAACCTTCAAAGAAAATTGAGCTGGTTGACCCGCTAAACGCACTATAAGTAATTGTGTTATTTATTGGATAATAAAATGTGTTGTTGTTAATTTTTGTTAGCAAATGCATTTCTGTAGCGTAACTAATTGAGTAATCGTTTAACAAATTATGCTTTCTATCTTGCTTATAATAATCATCAATATAATTTATAAAATCCTTACTTATGTAATTATATTTGCCATATTTGATTATTGTATCTAGGAAATTATAAACGGTTACCTCGCCTTCCGTTTTTGTTGTGCTTTCGTCATCTGTCATTAATGCTTTTGATGCTGAATCTATATCGACACAGATTGACGAAATTGAAACTGGGTAACTAGAAAGACTTTCGCTTTGCATTGTGTTTATATAATTTGTCATACCCGCGCTAACGGCCAATATTAACGCTATGCCTATAATGCCAATACTGCCCGCCACTGCCACCATAATTGTTCTGCCCTTTTTGGTTAGCAAATTTTTTAAACTTAAAAACATGGCAGTAAACAAGCTCATATTTTTCTTTTTATTGGTCTTTTTAAACTGTTTATTTTCGGACTTTTCAACTTTATCGTTATGCGCTTCAATTTCTTTGTGGGCCTCTTCTTTAGTATAAGGTTTGCTATCTTCGGTAAGTTCACCGTCTAATAAACGAACTATTCTATTAGCATACTTTTCGGCTAAATCTGGATTGTGCGTTACCATAATTACAAGTTTATCTTTGCTTACTTCTTTTAGCAAATCCATAATTTGAAGGCTGGTTTTACTATCTAAGGCTCCTGTTGGTTCATCTGCCAAAATAATTTCGGGGTCGTTAACCAAAGCGCGGGCTATTGCCACCCTTTGCATCTGCCCGCCGGATAACTGGTTAGGTTTAGATTTAATTTTATCCCCCAAACCCACCTTTTCAAGCACTTCGATTGCGCGCTTACGGCGTTCCTTCTTTTTAATGCCACTTAATGTTAAGGCAAGTTCAACATTTTCAACAACGGTTTGATGCGGAATTAAATTATAACTTTGAAAAACAAACCCAACGCGGTGATTGCGATAATTATCCCAATCTTTATCCTTATAATTTTTAGTTGAAACGCCATCGATAATAAGATCACCGCTTGTGTATCTATCCAGCCCGCCTATAATGTTTAAAAGTGTGGTTTTGCCACATCCTGAAGGGCCTAAAATTGCCACAAATTCACTACGCCTAAAAACAATGTCAACCCCTTTTAATGCTGGCACAGTTTGGTCTTTTAGTTGATAGTCTTTTTTTATGTTAGAAATCTCAAGCATAGTTTCCTCCAAATATTATTTATGTTTATGTTTGTTCTTTTTGGCAACATAATAATAAATTTTCGCATTAAATTTTATCAATTTAAAAAAAGATTGTCAACTAAATTGACAACCTTAATTCTATTGTGCTAAATTTTTGTTTTACGCGCAAGCGTAGTATTGTCCTTTTTTCTGTTTTGAAGTTCTTTTACTGGGCTTGGCGCATCTTGATAGCGATAATCTTGACCATATTTCTTTATTGTTTCTGCAATAACCTGATGGCTAGCTATGTTTGTTTCATTTTTTATCATTTCGTTTTGATAAAAGAAAAAGTCTGCATTCGGCTTTAATTTCATAACGTCTATATAACTTTGCCTATCGCCTGTTAATAGTATTGTTCTAGCCAAAACATCTCTAATATATTGCTTGTTAGTGCCAAGTTTAAGTAAGTTTGGGAACTCGCCATCACCTATAACTTTTTGTGGTTCAGTTTTTTCGTGTTTTTTTAGCATTTCGCAAGCCAAACGCAAATGTGCACATTCCATTTGATAAAAATGCTGCCAAATTTGTTTTATGTTTTTATCTTCTTCCTCTGTAAAAGCACTGTAATATAAATACGCTTCGGTATATTCGTGAAGCACCCATTGCTCTAACCATGTACAGGTTGGGTCTTTAAGGCTTTCATATTGAGTAACATGTTCTTCTTCTACCATGCCAATTTCCGCATAAAGTTTGCGCCCTAAATCATTTTTATACCATTGTGAAATGTTCATATAATAGTTCATTGTCTGTTGCTCTGCCGCTGTAATGATATTAGCTACCAATTTCGAGTAAATATCACTCTTTTTAGCATTCATTGCTCGTTTTACATTGTCCATTGGATATCTGTGATGCGCAAGCGTTGGGCGACCAGGCATAATTTCTGTAAATTTACCTACTAACATATCTGGATTTTTACCTTTTTCATCTAGAAGCATGAGGTTGCTAAATCTATAAAGGTGGTCAAAATCTTCTAACAATGCAAAATTTAGTGCCTCAATATTGGCTGTATCAACGTCATTTTGTGCCAGTTCTGCGGTTAAATCTATTGCAAGCTGTTCGTAAGCGATTGTTGTTTCTAAAATGCTTTCGTTAATTGGTTTTAAACATGATATCATTTTTTGTTGCTGTTGCTCTTGGTTCCTTACAATGGCAATGGCGCGCTTTATTTCATCGTTGTTGCAGTGACGCGCAAATTGGTGCAAAAACCAAACACTTTCATATTCCGTTCCATTTAACAATATTACACGGGTTTTTGTGTATGGGCTAGTTTTCTTTTTATTGTATGGTTTTGGATACATATTCTCAAAACTAATATTATATTTATCTACTTCTTTTGTTTTTTCATTTAATGGATTTGCCATATTCCCTCCAAACAAATGATAAACAAAAACCTGAATTTTAAACAAAAATTAAGATTTTAAGCTGGGCGTAATAAAAAAAGGCTTTACGCCTATTTTAATTCATAAGTAAATTCGCCAATTGCAACATCAACATAAGAAAATGACTTGTTTATTTTATAACCATGTGTGTGGCACTCTACCAAAAACACGCTATCATAAATTTGCTTAATTGTTCCTATGTAAGTATGCAATAATCGCCCCTGACGGTTGAATTCCTTTAATTCGATATCTCTGCCAACGTTTTCAACGATATCATCTTTAACTATGCCAACCGAGGCACTTTCTGGTGATAAAATTTTCATAAACTCCCCTTTAAAAATTTTCAGCTTTATTTGATAAGTATTATTCCTATTTTAACAAAAATTTTTATTTTTTGCACCTAAAATTGACATATTTTTTAAAATTTTTTAAAATTTTTTAATCGCATAAATAAGGGCACTTTGCATAAAAATAAATTAATATTAATTTTTATTTGACATTAACATAGATATTTATTATTATATTAATATATTTGGAGGGATTATGGGTTTATTTAATAGAAAAACCGAACAGTCAGTTGAAGAAGGATCTAAAAAACGTTTTAGCGTTTACAGTTTAGTTAGCACACTGGCAATCATTGTTCTATTTGTTGCCGTGGGGCTTATTGCTTTTGCTTTTACAGGATATTTTCATTTTAGCCCTAACTTTATTTTACTGCTTGGCATTTTGTTTATTATTAGTGGCGCTGCCGTTCTGGCTCTGCCTTGGATTAGAAGGCTACAGAACAAGCAAAACAAAATCGTTTCTTGGGTATTTTTAGGGCTGTTAATTTTGTTTGCATTGCTGTGGATTGTTTGCTTGATTTTATTATTCCACAATATCATTTCTGCCAATGGCAGTGTTGAAGATGGCACAATTATTTTCACAATCAATTTTGTTAAATACACATTGTTGTTCACAGTGCAATACGCTGTTGCATCACTAATTGCAAACACAATTATGAAATACCGCAAAAACATGATTGCTTTCCAAATTATAATGTATTTAAGCAATTTGTTTGTGGATTTCTATCTTACCGTGGTGTTATTAAGTTTACAATTTAACACAAGCTCTATTTTAGCAATTAATTTCGACGCAATCTCTTGGTTGTTACAACCTATTATGTACACCCTATTTATACTTGCATTAATGTATATGGTTATTGCTAACGCTATTACAAAAAGAATTGAACGCAAACGCGGGCGCTATGTTACAGAAGGCGACCCATTACCAGATGAAG
>CANQZB010000023.1 GCA_947628195.1 uncultured Clostridia bacterium
CGCAAAACCAGCGACGCTTCCGCCCACATGGCAAGCTAGCGCAGTTGCTGCATCGTTGCCACTTCTTAACATTAAGCCATATAATAAATCTTTAATCTTTATTGTTTCGCCCTGCCTTAAATATATGCTTGTGCCTTCAACGCCGATTGAACAATCATCAACTTGAATGTACTCATCGAGGTCTTGGCAGTTGTTTAAAACTGTTATGGCAGTAACAATTTTAGTAGTTGAAGCCATTGGCAATTTTTCATTTTCGTTTTTAGAGTACAAAATTCTACCAGTATTTTTTTCTAATACACACATAGATTTTGCTGACGAAGTGCTTGCATAAACTTGCACTGAGCGATTAACATTAATTACTGAAATAAGGCAAACACCAATCATCAATATGCATAAAAAAGGCATGATAAATGCCCTAAAATTTAACTTTTTCATCATTTTTTCTCCACAAACTTCTTTAGCACATCGGTTGCATTTTTAATTAATCCTAAATAGGCGTTAGATTTGTCGGCATGAATAATTTTGTATTTATCCTTTTCAACCACAAAAAAACCGATAGGAGAAACTGTGAAACCACCTCCTGTTCCGCCCGCCATTGGGAAATCGGCAGAATTGCGTTTGGCATTTAAATCGTTGTATTCCCCGCCTCCGGCAACAAAGCCAACACTTACTTTAGATATTGGAATAATTGAACTGCCATCTGGCATCGATATTGCATTGCCAATTACGCAATTTACGTCAATTAGTGTGCGGATTTTATCCAGCGAAACATCTATTAAGCTTTCAATCCTATTATCCTTCTTTAAGTTTTTGTTTTCCATGTTGTTCTCTCCACATAATAAATTTTGTATATATCAATGTATAAAGCATATCCCAAATTGAAATTCTAAAAACATTTGTTACCCTAACATTGAATATATCTTGATTATATTTTGGCTCAACTGACACAAAAATATGTGAAGATTTTTTATTATTTTTCAATTTCCCCAATAATGATTTTACTAAAACATCAATATAGCCACAGCCTACTGCTGTTATGCGAGAATCCAAATTATAACCAAAATTGGAAATAACATCTAGGTCTAAAAATTGTTCTCTAAAATACAGTTGATTAATTAGGCTCATTATAAACATAATTTTTGCATTTTTATTGCTAATTTTTTCTTTGCGCTCTTTTGCTTTATGGTTAATATAAACGTATCCGTGCTTAATGCGAACTTTATATTCGAGCTTAATTTTATTAAACAACGTTATAATCACCGCACCCTTTAATCTAATTATGTTAAATTTAACATCAATTTTTACCAAAAAGGGATATATAAGCGAAAATAAATTTATTATATTTATAAATAAAAAAATAAGATTCCACATATCAGTAGTTTCTTATTTTTAATTAAAATTATTCGCCTTTTTTGTTTTCTTCTTCAGTTTTGTTGGCATTATCTTCTGGAATATCAAATTCTCTATATAAACTATCGCCCTCACTATGAATAACACGAATTCTATCAAGCAGTTCGTTGTAATTTGGCAGGGAATCTATGCTTGGAAGTTCAAAGCGTTTTAAAAAATTTTCAGTTGTGCCAAACAATAGCGGTTTGCCCACAGTATCTTTTCTGCCAACTACTTCAATTAGGTTGTTAGACTGCAATAATTGAATTGCGTAATCACTATTCGCTCCTCTAATATTTTCTATATCTAACCTTGTTATTGGTTGCTTGTAAGCTATAATTGCAACAGTTTCTAACGCTGCTTTTGTTAAACTGCGTTCTCTAATAGGATTTAAAATTTCGCTTATGCTTTCAACAATTGAAGGGTTGGAGCAAAATTGAATTTTGTTTTTATATTGAATTATATTAATGCCACTATCTTTATTGTATTTCTGTTTTAAAATATCAAGGCATTTATTAAATTCGCGGTCATTCATCTCGTATTTAGATTTAAACTCGTCAACATCCACACCTTCACCGGCAACGAAAAGCACGCCTTCAATAACTCTGGCTATTTCACTCAACTCCATTGTTTTCCTCCTTGCGTTTAATTAAAATATCTTCATATCGTTCGTTTTGAACAACTTCAATTTTTTGAAACTTTAATAATTCTAAAATGGCTAGAAATACTGTAATAATTTCAAGTTTACTGTATGTTTCATCAAACAGACTAAAAAAGTTAATTTCCTTGTTTTCTTTAAGCACATTTGTTAAAAACGAAATTTTATCTGCAACAGTCCATCTATCCCGGTTGATTTTCTTTTCGGGTGGGTTTTCCTTATCCTTTGTGCGCATCAAAATAAAGGCAAAAGCATCTAAAAGTTTCTCTAAATTAAACTGGTTAAACACAATGCGCGTGTCCCCAGCGGATTTATCCGGCTGTTTATAAAATCTGTTTACATTTTCTATGTTGTGCAAATTATCGCCAGCCTCTTTAAATAATTGATATTCTTGCAACTGCAGTTTTAGCTTTAATTCTGGGTCCATTTCCTCTTCTTGCTCACTTGTTTGTTCTACAGGGAGTAAACTGCGTGATTTTATTTCTAGCAAAATGCTTGTCATGTTCAAAAACTCACTTGCCTGCTCCATATCCAGTTCGGAAATGTTTTCCATATATTTTAAATATTGGTCTGTAATTGAAGAAATTTTAACTTCCATAATTGACATGTTGCTTTCTTTAATAAGATGCAATAAAAGATCTAATGGACCTTCAAATCCATCTAATTTAAATGTTAATTGAGAAGAATTTTCTTCCATTTCATTTAATTCAGCCATTATATAATAACCCCTATGCTTGTAATTGGTAAATAAATAAATCTGTAAATTAAAGATAAATATAAGTCTAAAATATCAAAGTTAAACAGCAAATCTGTAATAATGCTAACACCTAAAACTATTAAAATAATTCTAAAACTGTTCTTTACACTAAAATTAATAAATTTGTTATCCGATTTCATAAATGAAGTAACAAAATTGAAACCATCAAAAGGATAAATTGGTAGCAAATTGAATAAGCACAAGAAGCTATTTACTAACATCAAATAATCTAGCAGATTATAAATATACCACATAAACTGATTTGGCAAGCCAACCGTTGCAAAAAGAATTGCAGAAATAATGGCGCACACTAGACCAAGTAAGAAATTAGATAAAATGCCCGCAATTGAAACAATCCTTATGCCCGTGCGGAACTTTTTAAAATTTAACGGATTAACTTGCACAGGTTTTGCCCAACCCATACCAAAAAGCAAGAACATAATAAAGCCTGAAGTATCAATGTGCTTAAAAGGGTTTAATGTTAATCTGCCGGTAATTTTGGGTGTTGGGTCCCCCATTTTATAAGCAGCTAAAGCGTGCGCAAATTCATGAACAGATAAAGAAAGAATAAATGCAAATACCACAAAAACAAAATCAAGTATTGCTTGTTCAAATGTTAAATTTTGATTAAACAACAAGTAGTACAGCATCCTTCCTCCCTTTTTGAATTTGTTGTGTATTATACAACTAAACCATACAAATTATTGTGTATTTTCGGTTTTAAGTAATGTTAAGCGATTATACGTCGAACTGGCATTTAACGGATTTTTAATTTCTGTAATGTTTAGTATTTCGCTATCCGATTCATTTGTTATAATTATACCCAATTCCTTAAAAACCTGCAAGCAAATTGTGAATTGTAAATAAGAATATTCCCCATTCTTTACTTTTTTAATTATATTTGTGAACATATCATAACAGTAATAGCCCGCTATTTTATTTTCAAAAGCAAACTGAATTAGCCTGAAATATTTGCCAAATTCATTTCTAGATAAATCGATTTTATTTAATAGTGAGATGCTAATAACTGGAGTGTGTGGCAAATAAATTGTGGATTTAGTTTCTTTTTGGAGTGCAGATAAGTATCCCATATTTATAATAGGATCTAAAAATATAATTCGGCTAAATGTGTTAAACGATTTAAAATTGGTGGGTGCCAAAATTATTGTGTTTAACCCTGTATCGTCATTTATATCAAAAAGCCTATTGCGAAAAATGTTTTTACTATCAAAAATAGATTTAAAATTGATGTAGGTATTATAATCATTTGCAACAATTAGTGTGCCATAAACATTTTTATCCATATCCACAAGCAAACGGATAAGTTGATCGCGGTTATAATTGTTGAACGAATAACTGCCGTCAAGCGGATATATTAATTGTTTTAAATACTCTGCCTCTATTATTTCGCTGTTTTGCGGTCTGTAAATATCTTCATAATCTATTGATTTAACAATGCCAGATATTTTTTTTGCGTTTCTAAAAGTATCAATGTTCAAATCTGCTAAAATGTTGCATGAAGTGTTGCCAGATAAAACATAATACATATTGCTAGCGTTAAATGCCAACAAGTTAAAGTTTGGATAAGACAAAACTAAATGTTGTGGGTGTTTTGGCAAACTGCTTATATATGCATTTTTTAGTGTAAATTTGAAAATTGGTCTGGAATTCATATGCCCACATGGCTCTAATTTATCTATGTCTTCCACCATTTTCATAGTAATTGACATTTCATCAAGTTCAAAATCGTAAACTTTGGTTGGCAAAAAGGCCGATTTATTTAAATTTTGTTCAACATAAATGTTTGTAAGGCGCACAAATTCATCAAAATTATCCACCTTTAATGTTAAGCCTGCGGCCATTGGGTGCCCACCAAATTTGGTTAACAAGTGAGGCATACTGCTTAAAAGTGTGTGAACATTTACACCATTTACACTTCTGCATGAGCCAACTAAATTATCTTCAACTTGACTAAACAAAAATGTTGGCCTGTGAAATTCTTCTGCTATGCGCGCTGAAACTATGCCTAAAATACCACTATCCCATTCCGGGCTAGACATTGTAATTGCGCTAATTTTAAAAATATCTAGTTTGCTTAATTCTGTTTTAACATCAACGTAAACTTTATCACATAATTGTTGGCGTTGATTATTAAATTCCAATATTTGTTTAATAATTTTTTTTATCTGATAAGGGTCCTCTTCCATATATAAATTTAGGCTGGTTTCGGCTGAACCCATACGCCCGCTAGCATTAATTTTAGGCGCAAGTTTAAAGGCTATATCGCTAGATTTACAATTATTTGGCGTTAACCCGCACTCGTGCATTAATTTAATGATGCCTAATGGGGCTTTGTTCATATGTTGTAAGCCTAAATAAACGATTGCCCTATTTTCATCGCACAATTCAACAATGTCCGCAATCGTTGCTATGGCGCAAATAGAAATATATTCCATTGCTTTATTTAGCCCGGCAAGAGCCTGAACTAACTTAAAAGCAACCCCAGCACCGCACAGTGAGTGAAACGGATAAATTTCGCTTGTTTTAGGGTTAATAATTAAACAATCTGGCAGTTTTTCGCCACGTTCGTGATGGTCGGTAACTATAATGTCAACACCATTAGCCTTTAAATATTCGGTTTCCTCTACCGCAGTTATACCGCAATCCACAGTAATAATTAAGTCTGGTTTCGATGTATTAAATATCTTTTCCAGTGTTTGAATTGTTAAGCCGTAGCCATCTTCATAGCGATTTGGCATAAAATTAGAGACATTTGCATTTATAGAACGGAAATATTTTAACAAAATAGAACTTGCGCTAATTCCGTCAACATCATAATCTCCAAATATCAAAATTTTGTGGTTTTGCTTTAAATGAAAGTTGATTTTTTCCACAACATCTTGCATATTTTCAAACAAGAATGGGTCATTTATATCATTTATGCTAGGATTTAAGAATTTTTTAATTTTATCTTGAGTATTAACCCCGCGCGAAAATAGAAGACGCACTAAATGTTCATCAATGTTAAACATTTTTGACATCTCTTCTAATTCATTTTCATTAAAATCATCCTCTATTGTACAAATATATTTCATTTAATTAAAACCAAAATGCCTTTACATGAAAGGCATTTATTTTTATTTATTTCGCGCTCTTTTTTTATGTGTGTAAGTTATAAACACACTCCAAACAAAAGGAATTACATACCAAACATCTGCAAGCAAGGTTACTGCCAAGAACAATAGGTTTAACGATACATATTTTAGTGGGTTTGGTGCTAGAGCCACAAACAATAATCCTGTAGCAAACAGCGCCATTGTTAAGAATATTGCCCTATTTTTAGTGCTTTTTACTGCACCATTAATAGCCCCAGCAAAATCGTTGGTTTGTAATCTTTCATCCTCTCTAATATGTTCAAATATTGCAAAGGCAACGTAAACAACCAAAAGATTTAATATTACTAGCATTGCAAAATAACTTAAGCCTATTGTTATCCTTAAAATGGCTGTTAAACATAGATACAAAATTGTTGCAAAAACACAGGATAATATTGTTGTAATTGCGCTTGCGCCATTGTATCTAAAATATGCAAATATTGATGAAACTGTAACCAACAAAATTATAGCAAGTGCTGTGTAAACATAATCTGCATTTCTAACAATTTTTGAAACTTTTACATGGGCCGTAACATCTTCTTCAGCTAATGAAAGTTTTGTTATAACCGCTTCGTTTATTGCAGTTTGTTTATCGCCAGACAAAGAATTTAAATATCTAACAATAAGTTTGGTGTTTTCACCTTCGCCAAAAACGGAGATATTATCAAAATTGCCACCATTTGATTCTACAATATTTTGAATTTCTTTTGAAAATTTAGATATTTGTTTGCTTTCATAGGTGTGAACAGAAACGCTAAATTCTGTATAACCTTTCATTTCAAAATTGCCGTTAAAGCCAAAGCAAGCTATTACAACGATGCCCACTATGACCAACAAAGCAAGCCCAATCAACGCAAATTTGTTTCTTTTAAAATACTCTTTGTTCGATTTAGAAAAATCTCTTTTAATCATTATTGCCTCCTTTGTGGAAATTGCATTTTTTGCCATCTAGTGAATTTAATGGCAAATACATAGCAATAAACAATCTCATAAGCACCAATGATGTAAATAAGTTTACAAAAGGAAGAACTAACATTGCCCAGCCAAAAGATTGTATTGCCATTGAAGGCATAAATACACATACAAAACCAAGCAAAATTAAAAGCCCATTGCTTATAAATGTTTTAATCAAACTTTCTTTTTGTGATGCTTTCATAGCAACATAAAGTTTTGTGTCGTTATTATAGTATCTTTTTGCCCTTTCAAAAATTGTTATTAAAGTATCAACTGCGCATATTAAGCAAATAATCATGCCTAACAATCCTGCAAAATTGATGTGGACTAATGGTATTGATTGCAAAAAGAATAACCCTAAAGTTACAAAGAACAAGAGGTTAAAACAAGCCAACCACCCTAATTGTTTAAATCTTACTATTAAATAAACGAAAACGGCAATAAGAAGCACAAACAATGCTATATACACCAATATATTCGATTCAATTCCGTAATATTGCTGTGAAATACTGCCCCCAATTCCGTAACTTGGAGTGATCATGCCGGTTTCCACCATAGTTAAATTTAAAGGTAGCATACCTGTGCGAATTTTATTTGCGTAGGTGTTGGCAGTTGCATGATCCACGAACATTGGACTTTGAATGTTTATAGAGCCATCGGTTATACCGCCTTCATCCAAAGGCATGCCATCACTCGTAAACAAATCTTCTCCAAAGAAAATGTAAATTCTGCTAGCGGAAGAGGTTGCTTCCTTAACTGCTTGTGCATTTTTAAAATTTACTTGAACAATGTGCACATTTTCATTTGTTTGTTGATTGAAAAGATCTAATGCACTAACAGATGAAATATCCTGTGCTTTTGCAACCAAAGAGCCTTCATCTCTACTGCTGGTTGTCCAAAAACTGATAGTTGCAGGGTCGCCCACCAAATTGATTAAGTTATTTGTATCTTGTTCGGATAAAATATCCCCAACTTGCATAACTAAATAGTCTGCACCCTGTTCTGCAATAGTAACGTCTTTATAACCTTCACCTTGCACAATTGATCTTAATCCATCAATTGTAGATTGTTTTAATTTTGTGTAATCTAAACCAGAAGCCCCTTCCGGAAGTTCTGCTTTGTATGAAATTCTTATGGAAGAGCTTAAATCCTCCCCCAAAGTTAAATTAGATACAAAATTAGAATACTTATAATAATTACCATTAATAGCAAATGGATAGGTGAAATTCACAAATGATGCAACAATTAAAATTGCAAGGATAATTGAAAACACTACAAATAAGCATTTTGAACGTAATTTAGTCATAATTTCTCCTAATTCAAGATTTATTATAACTTAAACTTATATTTTTGTCAATCAAAATGTTTAAATTAAGCAAAATCTTGTATAGATTATTGACTAAATTTAGAGTATTAAGCAGTTTTTCTGTTTAAAAGGTTAACAATTATGGAAACAATTAAACTTGCAACCAGTGCAAAAATAAGGTCATAAACCACTGACATATTAAAAACTACACCGCCGTTTAATATTGAAAATATTATAAAACTCAATACGGCATACAATATTCCGCCTAAAATTGCCCTAAAAAGCAATTTATCGCCATTATTGCGTTTTAAGCACAATATCATAACAAACAGCGAAACAACTTTTATTGCATCATTAATATAGCCTACAACATTTGAAGATAAATCAACAAATTTAAGCACCACCGCAAATAGCACTATATCAATTAAGGTTGTAATGATACCTATCATCACACATTTTATAATAGCCAACAAACCAGACAAATTAAATGATTTTAATTTTTGCATAACGCCCTCCTAATTTAATGTATTTCGCATAGCGCCTAAATTAACTAAAATTTTAAGTTAAATATAAAATATTTGCACGCAAAATACTATTTTTTGCCGAAAATAAATTTTGGCTTTTTTTAAATAAAAAAACGGACGGATGTCCGCTAATTTGTTTCTCCTTCTTTTGTTTCGATCTGTTCGCTAGTTTGCTCGGTTTGCTTAGCTTCTTTAGGCTTGGCGTTATAGTTTTGTTTTTTAGGCTTTTCTTGTTCTTCTTTATCAAAAACATAATATATTGCATTTGCGTGCACGGCAAAATAGCCAACATTGGCGCCTCTGCCGGACTTTAATACAAAATATTTATATTCATCCTCAACATAACTATCCACCACTTCGCCAACAACGCCTGTATCGGTCATAACGCGGTCGCCAATTTTTAAATCTTCACGCATTTTAGATAGTTCGCCATTATATTTCTTTTTCCTTACATAACTTACCACAAAAAGTGCCACAACCAACACTGCCAATATGGCAACTAAAACATAATCTCCTACTTTCATAACAACTCCTATATAAATTATATTTGATATCACCATTTAAAATCAAATTATTTTATGGTGAAATTTGTAAAATTTAATGTTTATTTGCAAAAATCACTCGTTAATGCCATACTTTGCATAAAATTCCTTTTTAAATTCTAAAAAGCGGTCGTTATTAATGGCATCGCGCATTTGGGACATCATATTTAATGTAAAACGGATGTTATGCAGGCTAAGAAGGCGCGCACCTAAAATTTCGTTGCACATAACAAGGTGATGCAAATATGCTTTTGTGTGATGTGTGCAACAATAACAATCACACTCGGGGTCAAGAGGGGAAAAATCCTCTTTATATCTTGCTTGTTTTAGCACAACTTTGCCATGGCTTGTCATGGCTAGGCCGTTGCGGGCAACGCGTGTTTGAAGTACGCAATCAAACATATCTATTCCGCGCTCTACACTTTCAAAAATGTAGTCTGGAGTGCCGACACCCATCATATATCGCGGCATATTTTCTGGATAATGCGGTTTCATCACATCCAGCATGCGTAGCATCACATCCTTTGGCTCGCCAACTGAAAGCCCACCTATTGCAATGCCACACTTGCAATATTTTTTTGTTTCTTCTAGGCTTTTTAGGCGCAAATCCTCATAAAAATTGCCCTGCACTATTGGGAAAAGCATTTGTTTAGGGTTTTTGTGGTGTTTATAGCATCTATCCAGCCAATCTAGTGTGCGGGTCATTGCCTTTTCAGCATCTTGGTGGGATATGCCATAATCACTGCACACATCAAACGCCATAATTATATCTGCACCCAAATTGTTTTCAATATCTATTGCCTTTTCGGGCGTGAAAAACATTTTAGCACCAGAAAGATGATTTTTAAACTCCACGCCATCATCAGTAATCTTCCTAATATCTGCCAGTGAAAAAACTTGAAAGCCGCCAGAATCGGTTAACATTGGGCGACTAAAATTCATAAATTTATGCACTCCGCCCGCCTTTTTAACAAGCTCATCCCCTGGGCGAATGTGCAAATGATAGGTGTTGGCAAGAATAATTTGCGCGCCAACATCATATAAATCATCACTTGTAAGAGATTTTACAGTTGCAAGCGTGCCAACTGGCATATAAATAGGCGTGTAAATATCACCGTGTGGCGTGTGCAGAATGCCCGTTCTTGCCCCACTGTTTTTATCTATGTGTAAAACTTCGTAACTAAAATTTTTGTTCATAATAATCCATTTATTCAATAAACATACTGTCGCCAAAACTGAAAAAGCGATAGTTATTTTCAACGGCGAATTCATACAAATTCATTGTATTTTCGTAACCGGCAAAGGCGCTAACAAGCATAATCAATGTACTTTTTGGCAGGTGAAAGTTTGTTATTAGTGCATCAACCACCTTAAATTTATATGGCGGATAAATAAAAATGTCCGTTTCATCATCATCTGCCATAAGTGGCACGCCTTTTAACGCCACTGCTTCAAGCGTGCGCACACTTGTTGTGCCAACAGCAATAACTCGCCTATTT
>CANQZB010000024.1 GCA_947628195.1 uncultured Clostridia bacterium
ATGCCCAAAGCGCCCGTGCCAGAAAATAAATCAAGCACAACAGCATCCGCAATATCAAACTGAATTAAACTGAACATTGCCTCTTTAACTCTATCTTGTGTTGGGCGCGTTGTGGAAATATCAAACTCCTTTAATTTTTTGCCACGATATTTGCCAGCTATAACTCTCATAATTTAATAATATCACAACTGAAAAAATTTGTAAACTTAAATTTGTGTTTTAAAGCCAAAGGGCAAATAAAAAATTCCCTAATGGGAACTTTTTATTATTTAGATTTTTTTGCTGGAGCTTTTTTAGCTGTTTTAGCTGGAGCTTTTTTTGCTACGGTTTTTGTTGTTGTTTTGGTAGCTGTTTTTGCTGGAGCTTTAGCAGTAGTTTTAGCTGGAGCCTTAGTTGCTGGTTTTGCAGCAGTTTTAGCTGGAGCTTTTTTAGCTACTGTTTTAACAGTTGTTTTTGTAGCAGTAGTTTTAGCTGGAGCTTTGGTTGCTGGTTTAGCAGCAGTTTTTGTTGCAGGTTTAGCAGCAGGTTTTTTAGCTGGAGCTTTAGCTACGGTTTTTGTTGCAGCAGTTTTTGTTGCAGTTTTAGCAGTAGTTTTAGCTGGAACTTTTTTTGCTGGTTTAGCAGCAACTTTGACATTCGCTTTTTGTACTTTTTCCATATTATCCTCCTTTTGTACTTCAATAGCATTTGTCTCTGGAACGATGTTTCCTTCCATTTGGTCGCCCTCTACTGCAAGCACTTTTTCTTGGAAATCAGCCATAATTTTTTTATCGCGTTTATCCATAAGAACAAGCACAACAACAAGAGCGAAGATGATGACTGCAATGATTATTACAATCCACCACCAGTTTTTAGAAATGAATTCCACCATATTGAGTCTCCCCCTTAAAGTATATGTAAGCATTTTAACACTATTAAAAAATAAACACAAACGATTTTTAGCACTTTTTACAAAATTTTTTAAAATTTTTAAAAATTTTTTTTAATAATTTTTTGCATTTAGATTTTAAGGTCTATTTTGCAAAAAAATTTAAAGAAAGTTACATTTCCAGCCCGAGCAAATAATCTACGCTGACTTTAAAATATTTGCTTAACAAAATTAACGATGTCATACCCGGCTCTCTTAATCCGTTTTCCCACAAACTGATAGCTCCTTTGCTAACACCTATGCTTTTAGCCAATTCAATCTGACCAATCCCCTTTTCTTCCCTTAACTCTTTTAAAATATCTTTAAATTTATTTTTTATTTGCATAAAATAATTTTCCCACAATTGTAAACCAAATACTTAACTTCTTACAATTGTAATATTGGTAAATGTTATTATTTATACAAGATGAAAAAAGTGCAAATTGATGCACTTTTTATTTAAAGCAATATGCAAAGTATTCCGCCCTTACCTTCGTTTACAATACGAGATAAAGTTTTGCGCAATTTGTTTTGAAGGTTAACTGGCATAGATGTCATTTTGCTGTTTAGGCCATCGCTAACCATACTTTCAAGGGATTTTCCAAACATATTCATCTTATATATATCTTGAGGATTATTTGCAAATTGTTCGGTTAAATATTTTGCCAAGTCCTCGCCCTGTTCGTAGCCAGCCATAATAGGATTAACTTCTGTTTCAACGTCCACCTTCATAATGTGCAAGCATGGTGCAGAAGCTCTTAATTTAACACCACATCTCCCACCCTGGCGCACAATTTCAGGCTCTTTTAATTCCATTTCATCAACCGACGGAACAACAACGCCATAACCTGTTTGATTAACTTGCTCTAATGCCGAACTAATTTTGTCATATTTGCGCTTTGCGGTTGTCAATTCTTTTAAACTGTTAACAAGTTCGTAATCGTCCTTAATCTCTGTTCCGCATTGGTCGCTTAAAACACGATAGAACAAGCCTTCTTTTGGCACAATTTCGAACGTTACACTGCCATTGCCCAGTTCAATATTGCTATTTAAAATTGGCTCAAAACTTTCGCTGTTTTCAAACAAAACGCTGTTTGGGTTATATTCGCCAACACGCAAACTATCGCCCACCGCATTGGATACAGTATCCAAAATTTCTTTAATTGTGGCGTTATCCTCACTTAAAGGTTTTAACCATTTAGGCATTTTAATGTTTATAACTTCAAGTGGAAACTCTTTTAAAATTTCTGTCATAATTTTATCAACATCTTCCTTTCCCAATTCGTTAACATTTATAGGAATAACTGGCACTGAATATTCTGCTTGCAGAGAGGAAACCAAATTTAAAGTTTCTTCCTCTTTTGGCTTGTTGGTGTTTAAAACCAACACAAAAGGCTTGCCAGTTTGCTTTAAAGCAGATATTGTGCGCTTTTCTGCTTCAACATAATTTTTGCGCGGAATTGATGTAAAACTTCCGTCAGTAGTTAAAGCCACAGCAATGGTGGAATGGTCATTAATAACTTTTTCCGTGCCAATAACTGCCGCTTGCACAAACGGAATTGCCTCATCACTCCACGGGGTTTTAACCAAGCGAGGTTTATCATTTTCTGTTGCACCGGTTGCCCCATCAATCATAAAGCCGACACTATCTATTAACCTAACCGACATTGAAGCAGAGCCAATTTTTACTTTAACCGCTTCTGCTGGCACGAACTGCGGTTTTGTTGTCATAACCATTGCACCCTCGCTTGCTTGCGGAAGCTCGTCAACTGCACGCGCCCTATCATGTTTGTTAACAATATTTTGAAGCACAAAATTTTGAATGAATTTTTGAATAAAGGTAGATTTACCGCATCTAACCGGTCCCACCACACCTATATACACATCACCATTTGTGCGTTTTGCAATGTCCGAATAGATGCTTGAATTTTTTTCCATTTAATCCTCCAACCTATTCTAACTTATGAGGGATGAAATTAAATTATAACCAAAAATGCAAATAAAAAATGCAACACTAGGTTGCATTGTTTTATAAATCCGAACCAAGATTATCACAAGCCTCATCAATCGCCTTTTGTTGAAGTTTCATTTGCGCTTCTTGTTTGCGCTTTTCTTGTTCTTTTTCTGCTTCTCGCTGTTTGTTTTCTAATATCTGTTGCTCTCGGGCTTCGATTAATGCCAAATATCTCTTTTTAATATAGATCAACACATTTTTTGCGTTTTGCACTGCTTCATCAAGGCTTGCGAAATCGAAAAGAACATGTTTTACATTATATGAAGTAACATCACAATCTTTATCCATAGTTAATTTACTATCAATATATCCGTCACCCTCTGCTAAAACATATTTGCGTGTAAGTTTACTATAATTTTGCAAATCAATTTTTAACACTTGCTTGTAATAATTCATTAAAGCTTTAAGTTGATCTCGTGTTGTGATAGTATCGTTATTAAACTTTTCTTTGCTTGTTAAATCAAAAGTATTACCCCATTGCCCTTCTAATATTGATGGCAATGTAAACTCTTGAACTTCTTTATTTACAATTATTACTCTAAGCCCACGAGGAAAAGGTTCATTAAATACTATAACATTATCCGTTACATATTTAACAGTGCCTTCAAATTTACGAATTCTGCCATCGTTAAACGCAACGCAAAATATTTTAGAAAAAGGTGCTTGATTATACACTACAGTAAATCCTTCGTGTTCTGCGCAAAAACCATATAAAGCGTTTTCTTTTAACAAAGATTTCGGTTTGCGCGCAGTCTCTATATCTGACAAACTAACCACTCCAAATTTATCTTTCCAACTATACAATAACGCATTCCCCGGCAAATTTTTGGCAAAATTCAACCCAAAAGGCAAAACCTCTTTGCCGTATTCATATAAATAGCATTTTGTCTTCCCTAAAAAGTTTGTTTGTTTAATTACTTCAATCATAATTCCCTCCAAATTTAAACCAATTTTAACACACAAATTTCGGCTTGTCAATACCCTTTTTTAAAAATTTTAAAAAAACCCACCTGCTAATGGGTGCTAAAAAAATGGCGCACTGCCATTTTAATATATAATATTATATATACCTTATTTATTATCCTTATTATTAGTAAGGTTAAAGTATTTTAAAATTTCGGTCAGTTCCATTGTTGGGTGAAGTGCCTCGTTAAAATCAAACCCGCTTGAAGAAACATTGTTCATTAAATCTTCACTTGGGCCGCCACGCTTAACATCTCCGCCCACTTTTTTGCTATCAAAACAATCAATTATATTGCGCAATAATTTTTTTATAGGGTCATCAACCACGGGCTGTTTAAGGTTTGTTTGGTTAAACTCGTTATCCTTTTCCGTTATGTTGCTATAAACCATATTTTTAAACTTTTCGCTCATGTCTTTAAGCACTGCATCTTTTTTCAATTCTGGGTAACGAATGTATAGTTCATTTATAATTTGCTCCATCCTTAAATACATTAACCTACTGCGTTGAATGTCTAGCAAATAAAGTTTTTTTCTGCTTGCTTCTAATTGATTTGCGTGTTCCATGCTAGCAATAATTGCGCTAGAAATAGATTGCTCTTTTTTCTTATAATCCTCCACTATGGCGCGCAAACGCGAAATTTCTTGGCGCTGTTCCGCCACCGTCTTAGATAATTCATTTATTCTTTCTTCGTCAAGGCTCATTTCTTTCTCCTTTTAAACATCACTATATTTAACACGAAATACAATACAAACCAAACCCCCGCAAGTGTTATTGCCAACCATAGCGGAATGAGATTTTGCACGCATAACAAAACAATTAAACCAAGGCCTAAAAATAAAACACAAAGCTTAAATTGAAATTTATCCTTAAAATAAATGGCAGTAACCAAACTGGCTATTGACAGCGCGAACAGATACAAAGCCCACTCCAAATTGCCCAATAAAACGCCACCAAATTTTTTGGCTAAAAACACCACAAGCCTAATTGCCCCGCAAAGCAAAAGCGCAGAACCAATAAACATACTGCTATCTATTTTAAGTGAAAAAGCGCGAACCAACAGCCAAATGCCTATAACAATTAGTGTTACTGGGAAGCTAATTCTAAAAAACTCAAAGTTGTTTGCTTGAAATCCCGGCAAAAAATCTAGTATAAAACATACCACATTAACAATTAAACAAGAATAATATAAGATTTTAGATTTTTTTGTCATCGTTTTAAGTTTTTCCTTTTTACACAATTATAGACAAGAATTACAATTCCTATAATTACTAAAACAATGCTTAACAGTTGAGAAACTCTTAAACTTGTGCCAGCAATGTACAAACTATCACTGCGAAGCCCCTCAATAAAAGCGCGCCCTAAACCATACCATATTAAATAGACCGCTGAAGTGCTCCAATTTAAACGTGCCTTGTAATAAACAACCAATAAAACAACCACACCTATGAAATTCCACAAACTTTCGTAAAAGAAAGTTGCTTGATACCACGCCATTTTATCTTCTATATACACTGCAAAAGGGAACCATTGCAAACTTGGATTGGTTATAAGGTTACCATAGGCTTCCTGATTAAAGAAATTCCCCCATCTGCCCAAGGCCTGACCTAACAACAGGCAAGGAACGCAAATATCGCATATCACGCCTAAAATTTTGAAATTCTTTTTTATTAAACAAAATATTATAACGCCAATAAGTCCGCCAATTACTCCGCCATAAATAGCCAGCCCGCCACCTTTTAAGTTAAACAATTCCCAAAAATTATAGTTATATTCATAAAAGAAGCAATAGTAAAGCCTTGCGCCAACAACTGCAAGTGGCAGGCAAATTACTGCCAGCAAAAGTATGTCATCGCTTTTAAGGCCTTTCTTTTTTGCCAGTTTGCAAGCAAGCAGAATGCCTAAAAGCATTGCCATTGCCATGATTATGCCATAAAACCTAATTTCGTAACCAAAAATGTAAAACCCTTTGGGCGGGATATAATATGATTTCATATATTTTATTTTAGATTAAGAATTAAAAAAATGCAAGTATTTTTTGTTTATAAATTGCATTTAATGGTCAATTTAAACAAAATATCTTATTTTTCATATTTAAATATATGAAATATTTCGGTACAGATGGAATACGTGGCATTGTTTGTGAAAGTTTAAATGAAAAGATTATAAAAAAAATGGCCAAAGCTTTAGTAAAATTTTATGAAATTAACAAAATTAATAAGGTTTTACTTGTTGGAAACGATAGCAGAATATCTAGTGATTACATTTTGTCAAATATTTGCTCGGTGCTTTTAAAATACGGCATAGAAGTGCACAATTTGGGCGTTTGCTCTAGCCCGTGCCTGGCTTACATTTCACGGGAATTTAATTATCCGCTTGCAATGATGATAAGTGCCTCCCACAACCCCAGCGAATATAACGGAATTAAATTTTTTAATTGTTTGGGCGAAAAAATAGATGAGCAAACAGAACAGGCCCTTGAAAATTTAATGGATAAACCATTACGTTTAAAAAAAACAAGTTTTGCTTTGCTAAAAAATGTTGAAGAACTAAAAAACAAATATGTTAATTTTTTAAAATCGTTAATTAAATTTAAAACGCCGTGCATTTTCGATTGTGCTTTTGGTGGAGTAAGTGAAATTTGCAAACTCACCTTCCCTAAAAGCAAAAAAATTAATTGCCGGCCAAATGGGCAAAATATAAATTCCAATGCAGGATGTACACATATAGAAATGTTAAAACAATTCTGCATTCAAGAGCGCAAAATAGGCTTTGCGTTTGACGGCGATGCCGACAGAGTTTTGGCGGTTAGTGAAACGGGGAACATTATAGACGGCGACAAAATTCTGTACATTTTATCTAAATTTTATTTAACAAGTGGAGATACGCTGATCGGCACAATTTACTCCAACTCTGGATTGGAAACATCATTAAAAAAGCGCAATATTAAATTTTATCGCGCCGATGTTGGAGATAAAAAAGTGTATAGCGCAATGTTAAAATATGGCTCCGCTTTGGGTGGCGAAAATTCTGGTCATATAATAATAAAACAATACACAAACACGGGCGATGGCTTGCTAACCGCCATTATTTTAATGAACATTTTATCCATTTCTCATTTAAAATTTGATGACCTTTTAAATGATTATAAGGAACACTTTCAACTAATGAAAAATATTAAACTTGAAGGCGAATTTGTTTGTTCTAAAGAGCTAAAGGAAGCAATTAACGCCCTTTCCACAGATGAAACACGAATAATTTTAAGATTAAGCGGAACAGAATCGGTTTTAAGATTAATGGCAGAAAGCAAGTCGTTACAAAAATGTTCAAACGCAATTGAAACAATAACTAAATATTTAATATAACCAAAATTCGTTTTGAAAAAGTTGACTAAGCCATAGCATTTATGTTAATATAATTTTAAGGATATGCGTATGAGAAATTATATTAATATAAAAACCCAAAAAAGTTCCAGAGAATATGAACCAAGCATGCAGTTGTTAACATCGCAATACATTCAGCCAAGTGTTGAAAAATTATTTCCTAAAAATCCAGAAATTAATTTCTATAGTTACAAAAAATCAAACGAATTTTTTAGTTACAACCTCCCGCGCCACACTAGGGATAAAAAATGGCTGGCTAAATACATTGCCTGTTGTATGGAAACTAAAAAAGTTTATGTAGATTACAAACTTGTGCTGGATTATTTGCAAAATTCAAAAGAATTTGACGAAAAAAGGCATGAATATGAACTAAATTTGGTTAAATATCAAATTTTGAAATACAAAAATGGAGAATGGTCTTCTTTGCCTGATCATTTAAAGAAATTTTCTTTACCTTCTAATTCAATACCCAATAAAGACCTCATTTTTAGGCAATATGTAGAAAATTCGTTACAAGCCATTGGCCTTTGCAAAGATGTAATTGAAGAGGGCTTGGAAAAATATTCTAACTTATGGCGCGATTATTATATGGGCATTAGTTATGATTACCGCTATGTTTATTTAGAAAGGCATAAAGATGAACCCTCACACAAGTCTAATTGGCTTGCAATGCGCAAATATGAATATTATTTACGCCATAAAGCTTCGGTTGAAAAATATGGGCAAATAGACCCTTGCATGCTAATGGAAGAAGGCGAATTAAAAGCTTTAAAAACCACATTGAAAAAACAAAATTCCAAATTTCCTAGAATTTTACCCAAAATGCTAACGTTAAAAGTTGACAAGAGTTATGGATGGTAATTATGGAATATGTGTTAGATAAAAGTTGGAGTGAAAAACTTTCCACTCGCTTTGAATTGGATTATAAACGCAAATTATTTGGCTGGCTAGATAATGAATACAGAACAAAAATAATTTATCCGCCAAAACAGTTAATTTTTAATGCGCTAAATTTGGTGCCAATTAACAATGTAAAAGTGGTTATTATTGGGCAGGACCCTTATCACACAAAGGGCCAAGCAGATGGCCTTGCGTTTAGTTGCCACAATGGCACGCCGCAGCCAAGCCTTAAAAACATTTTTAAAGAAATTGCGGATGATTTACATATTGAAATGAGTGGCAACACCGATTTAACTGCCTGGGCAAAACAAGGCGTGTTGCTTTTAAACACAAGCCTGACAGTTGTTGAACATCAACCCGCCAGCCACGCAAACGAACTTTGGCACACTTTTACAACTGAGGTGGTTAAAATCTTAAACGAACTTAACCAGCCCATTGTGTTTATGCTTTGGGGAAGCCACGCCAAAAGTTTTTTGCCACTGCTTAACAATCCCAACCATTTAATTCTGCAATCTGCCCACCCTAGCCCATTTTCTGCTTATAATGGGTTCTTTGGCAATCATCATTTTAGCAAATGCAACACCTTTTTAGCCGAACACAACCTAACCCCTATAGATTGGAGAACTTAACTTGGGCTTAACCCCAAGTTTTTTTGTTTTTTATAAAATCTATTGACTTTAATTTTAAATTAAGTTATTATATTAGTATGAGTATATTCAGTTTAATTTCTGGCATTGTTATTATAAGTTACATTATTCTACCAATAAAGATGTAGAAAGTGTTTTGATGCAAACGTGTCAGCACTTGGGCTGACATTTTTAATAAGCCTAGTCCGTTCCCTAATGCGTTTCAATAAAAGGAGAAATTATGAAAAAAGAGCAAGGAAATTTAGATTATGTAAAAATGGAAGAAGGAGTGCTTTCCTTTTGGCAAACACATGATATTTTTGAAAAATTAAAGGCCAAAAACAAAAAAACTGGCAAATATTTTGCTACTCTTGATGGCCCGGTTACCGCCAATTACAATATGGGTTTGCACCATGCTTACAACCGCACATTTAAAGATGCGATGTTTAAATTTAATGCTCTTTGTGGATGTGATGAGCATTTTCAAAACGGGTTTGACTGCCATGGCTTGCCAGTTGAGTTGCGTGTTGAGCGTGAGCTAGGCATAAACAGCAAAAAAGAAATTGAGCAATATGGCATTGGCAACTTTGTGGAAAAATGTATGGAAGTTTGCGATAGATATTCAAAATCCATGACACAATCATCCGTCCGCCTTGGCCAGTGGATGAATTGGGATGATAGTTATTTTACAAACAGTGATAACAACATCACTTCTATTTGGCATTTTTTAAAAAAGTGTGATGAAAAGCATTATATCTCCAACAGCCACCGCATTATGCGTTGGTGCACCAGGTGTGGCACCAGCCTAAGCGAACACGAAATGAGTGACCAAGATGCATACAAAACTGTTAGTTGTTTGGCAATATTCTTTAAATGCCCTATTTTAAATAGCAATAACGATATGTTGGTATGGACAACTACCCCGTGGACTCTTTGTGCCAATGTTGCAATTGCCGTTAACCCAGAGCTTGAATATAACATTGTTAAAGTAAAATCTTCTAGCCGCAACATAATTGTTTGCGCTAGTGCTATGAAAGTTTTAAAAGATGATGTGATTGAAGTTTTAAAAACTGTTAAAGGCAGCGAACTTGTTGGCTTAACATATGAAACTTGCTTCCCTGAACTTAGCGAGCAGCAATTTGAGCATAAAATTGTTGCGTGGGAAGATGTTAGCGCAGATGAAGGTACTGGTGCTGTGCACATTGCCCCAGGTTGCGGTGATGCGGACTTTGAATTGGGCAAAAAATTAAATTTACCTAAAATTTGCCCTATTGATGAAAGCGGAATTTATTATAATAACTTTGGCGTGCTTTCCGGCAGAAACGCAAACACAGACGAGTTAAGGGATTTTGTGTTTGAACTTATGGAGAAGCGCGGAAAAACTTATTATATCCACAAATATTCCCACAACTATCCGCATTGTTGGAGGTGCAAACAGCCTTTATTATTTAGGCTTGTTGACCAATGGGTTATAAAAATGGACGAATTGCGCCCACAATTAATTAGCGCTATTGATAATGTTGAGTTCAACCCAGATTTTATGAAAAAGCGCATGCTAGATTGGCTTAATAATATGGGGGATTGGGCAATTTCCCGTTCCCGTTATTATGGCGTTCCATTGCCTTTCTACCCTTGCAAAAATTGCGGACATTTAACTGTGGTTGGCAGCCTTGATGAATTTAAAAAGTTATCTAGCGAGCAAGAAGTGGATGCATTGCCACATCTTCACCGCCCTTATATTGACAACATTAAAATAACTTGCCCACATTGTGGCAGTAAAGTTGAGCGCATTAAAGAGGTTGGCGATTGTTGGCTTGATGCAGGCATCACCCCATTTAGCACTAAAAAATATTTTACAGATAAAGAGTTCTTTAATAAAAACTTCCCTGTAGAGTGCGTTATTGAAGC
>CANQZB010000025.1 GCA_947628195.1 uncultured Clostridia bacterium
GCCAAAGAAGCAGATTTCTTCTGCTTTGGCACAAACGATTTAACTCAAATGACATTTGGCTTTAGCCGTGATGATGCAGGCAAATTCTTGCCATCATATTATGCTAATAAAATTTATGAAAGCGACCCATTCGCAAGACTAGATACCACAGGTGTTGGCAAACTTATGGATATGGCAATTAAGCTTGGCAAAGGTGTAAACAAACATTTGCACGCCGGCATTTGCGGTGAGCACGGTGGAGATCCTTCAAGCATTGAATTCTGCCACAACATTGGGCTTGATTATGTAAGTTGTTCCCCATTCCGTGTGCCAATTGCGCGTTTGGCAGCTGCTCAGGCAAATATTAAAAACGCAAGAAAGTAAAAATCTTGAATGAATTATGATTATAGCAAAAAGAGCATTTTTGCTCTTTTTTGTATAAATTTTATTTGACAATTTCACTTTATATTTGTAAAATAGCATTAAGGAGAAAATATGCCAAGAGTATCCAAAATTTCTAAAAGGCCTAATCAAACGTTAAGAAAAAGCCCAACACCGGCAGAAACACGGGGTAAAACTGCAGTGGGAAGGTCCAATAAGCCGACCTTGGCAGGCAAATCACAAAAAACAGACCCTAATTCAACCGCAGATAATTTAAAAACTTTGTTAAAAAACAAAACCAAACTCTCTACAAACGACATTCTTTCATCGGGGTTGGATTTAAGCAAAATTGAATTTGATAAAGAAAGTTTAGAGCTCCTCTTAAATTCTATGGAAGAGCAATCTCCTTTCATCTTTTATAAATTTCCTTTTAACGAAATTAAAAATTGGCGCCAATTATTAAGGGCCAATCCCAAATTCGCCTTGCAAAATAAAATGCTTGATGCAATAGAACAAGTGAACTATTTTAGTAAAAATGATTTAAATAAGTTTAAAGAAAAATATGATGACCTATTAAAAACAAAATCGTTTTATAATTACTTTATAGAAAATGCAAGAGTTAAGGTGCTAGAAAGGGTTGGGTCTATAAAAGAATCCAGAAATTTGAATAAAATAACAGAATCTTTAAATTATATAGAGCAAACATTCAAAAAATATAAATACGCAATAAATCCTATTAAAACTAATGGTCAAACGTCCGAAGATGCTAAACGGCTTAATAAAAAATTTGATGAAATTCAAACTATGATTAACGATGATTTTGATAGTTTATTAATGCAACCAGAAACACTGGATGAATTAATAAGTTATATAAATATAAAGTTTAATAGAATGCTGACTGAATAGTTAAAAAGGGTTGACAAATTAATAAAAGATGATATAATTATACAAAATGTGGAGGGTTTTATGGAAATAAATGAAATCATAAAAAAAATTAATACTGTAGGTTTTAATCGCCAAGATTACACATGGCAAGACATATCCCGTGTTTTTCACGAGGCAGAATATAATAAAGACGCAGTTAGCATAGCCAAAAAAATTGCTGAAGCTTTAACCTCACAAGATATTGAAGCACTTTACAACAGTTTATCCGATCCTTCAGAGCTATTTCTTAATATATTTAGCAAATATACTTTACTACCAAGCGAAACAAAAAGCACTTTATTAAGCAAATGCAACAAATTATTGAGATTTGTAAAACATGATAACTTTGAAGATTACTCTCTAACAGTGTTGGATGCTATAAAACAACAAAAAGTAAATTTAGACGCTCCAACTAATTTTGATGATATTTTATCGCGCATTCCTGCAAATAAAGAAAACGTCGATTATATTATTAAAAACTTTGGAAATGGTTCTCCAACCATCTTTTTGAAAGAAGGTACACCTTTTACCACAATTAAAGCTTCTAATTGGAAGGATTATTTAAGCAGTGAACAACGCAAAATGACTGATGCAATTCAAAACTTAAGTCTTTACAGCGACAAATCTGAAATTGAAGAGTTTTTCAGCACAACTTCTAAGCTTTTAGATAAAGATAAAAAAACTTATAACTTTATTGTTAATTATGTAAGAGATCACATCACCAGAAATTTCAGAGTGGCTTTTGGAGAATTTTCCTCATCCACACAAGACATTCAAACTGACTCGCTAGAAAAATTAATAGGCAAGTATAATCAATTTATGCAGGCTTTTAACAACGGGCTTGCACCTTATCAAGAAAAGTATATGAACAACACCTCAAACGATGTGTAATAAATTGGTGGCAACGCCACCTTTTTGCTTTTTAAGATGAAATTAAAAAAATTTAGGAATATTTATTTTTGCGTTGTATTAAACACTAATTGGAGTTTCTACAAATGAGTGGCTTACCAAGCGAATTTTTAGATTTAGTCCGAGAAAAAAACGACATTGTTGACACTGCAAGTAAATATTTAACATTAAAACGTCGTGGCGGAAGTTATTGGGCTTGTTGTCCGTTTCATAATGAAAAAACACCATCTTTTTCAATAAAACAAGATGGTCAGTTTTTTAAGTGTTTTGGCTGTGGCGAAAGTGGAAATGTTATAAATTTCGTTTCTAAAATGGAAAATATTGATTTTATGTCGGCTGTTGAATTACTGGCAAAAAATGCTGGGCTACAAATGCCATCGGATAAAGATGCAAGCGAAATGCAACGCCTAAAACAAGAGCGTGATAGAATGTATGAAATTTTAAAGGTAACGGCAGAATTTTATCACAACAACCTTATAAACAACCCCAATTCAAAGCAAGCAAACTATTTAAAATCTCGCAATTTAAGCGAAGAGATGATAGAAAAATTTAAAATCGGCGCATCGTTAAACTATGATGATTTAATTAAATACTTACTTAAACGCGGTTTTAAGGCAGAAGAAATGATTTCTGCGGGCGTTGCCGGTCGCGAAAAAAATTCAATTTATGATTTTTATAGCAATAGGTTAATATTCCCAATTTTTAATAGTTTTGGAGACGTGGTTGCATTTTCTGGGCGGTCAGTTGAAGAAAATCCTGAACATGCAAAATATAAAAACACTCCGCAAACTTTAATTTTTAATAAAAGTGAAACCTTATTTGGATATAATTTTGCTAGAGAGTTAAAAAAACAACACATGCTGGATAGCATTGTAATAGTTGAAGGCCATATTGACGTCATTATGTGCCACCAAGTTGGCATTACAAATACAATAGGTTGTATGGGAACGGCTTTCACGCCTTTACATGCAAAAAGGCTAAAACAGTTAGTAGATAATGTTATTTTATGCCTAGATGGCGACAGCGCCGGGGCAAACGCAACCTATAAGGCAATAGACACTTTAAAATCTTCCGGGCTTAATGTTAGAGTAGTGCGCTTAACTGGGGCAAAAGACCCTGATGAATACATAAAAAAATTTGGCAAGGAAAAATTTTTAGAGTTTTTGGAAAATTCAATAGATTGCGTGGATTTCGTTCTTCAAGATAGTGCAAAAAAATATGATTTAACTTCAAATTTTGATAAAAATAATTACATAAATCAAGCATTAAATTATATTTCCAAATTTTCAACACCTGCTGAACAAGAAATATATTTAAACGAAGTGCAAAAACTTGTAAAAATACCTATTGATGCTTTAAGAAGGAGCATGAACAACACGGCTATCGCAGTGCAAGCGCACGAGCCAGAGCTCGAGCAAACACAGGAAAATTTAAAAGATAAATACATTGTTGATAGCAAAATTTTAATTTTAGCAGGAATTTTGTATAAAAAAATAAAAAATGTTGAAAATTTTTCAGGATTTTTTAACACTGATGATGAATTGAGTGTTTTGTATAGATATTTATCGGAAAAAATAAACAATAACAAAGATTTTAATGCTTCAATGCTATTCGATAATTTTGATATTAATTCAAAAAGTTTAATTGATAAGGTTATTAATTTTAATTTTCCGCAAGATGAATTATTTAATAAATTGTTAAATGACACCACCAAACGTTTAAATATTTACATGTTGGAGCAGGAGAAGGAGCGCATAAAAACCCTTATGTTCAACTGCTCAATAGATGAACGCGATGGATATTTAAAAAAATTACAAGAGATAACGGAAAAAATAAATAAGGAGAAAAAGTGATAGTAATTGATCAAACCGATGAACTATATAAATTCTTAAAAGGTGTAAATTCGCCAGATATTGAAAAAGAATATTTAGAATTTGCGCAAAATGGGCGCTATTCTAGGCGGGATATAAGGAAATATTTAAAATCCAAATTTGAACCAAGTGTTACAAAGGATATTGACGAAGCCGAACTTATTAAAATATTAGATTATTACGCAGATATTAAAAAAATAAAGAAAATTTCAAAATCCGAACTTAAAAATTTATTAGAAATGTATGCAGATACGCAAGATGATAGCATAAAGGAAATAATTATAAATTCGTGTTTAAAAGATGTTTTACATATGTGTTTAAACTATAAAACCTTGCACGAACAGGTTGACATTTTAGATTTAGTTCAAGTTGCAAATATAGGAATAATCAACGCTATTAACAACTACTCACCAAAAACTAAAATTGACTTTTATGATTACGTTTTGTATTGGACAAGGCAAGAGATAATAAATGAAATTGAGGAGAAAAAATAATGGAAAATTTGGAAGAAATTAAACAAAAATTAGTTAAACAATTTAAAGAAAATCACCAAAGGTCTATTTCTGAAGATAATTTAATTGGCAAACTAAACAGCAAATATGGCGAATTTGATTTAGATGAAATAGAGGATATAAAAAAATATTTAATTAAAAACGACATTGCAATTACAGATACAGTATCTGACACCGCCATTGACGATAAAGAAATGGAAAAAATTATAAGCGAAATTAGTGCCGGTGATCATGTTAAAATGTATTTAAAGCAAATTGGTGAAATTCCGCTTTTAACCGCAGAGGAAGAACGCGAGTTAAGTCGCCAAATTATTGAGGAAAACAGCGAATATGCGCGCAACAAATTGTGTGAATCTAATTTGCGTTTGGTTGTAAGCCTTGCAAAACATTATCAAAACAAATTGCCTTTTTTGGATTTAATTCAAGAGGGGAATTTGGGCTTAATTAAAGCTGTTGAAAAATTCGATTACACTAAAGGTTTTAAATTTTCTACCTACGGCACGTGGTGGATAAGGCAAAGCATAACCCGTGCAATATCAGACCAAGCCAGATTGATGCGTGTACCTGTTCATATGGTTGAAACAATTTTAAAATATAACAAAGCCACAAGAGATTTATTGCAAGAACTTGGAAGAGATCCTACCGTTGAAGAAGTGGCAGAAAAGATGGGCACAACTGTAAATAAAGTTATTGAAGTGCAACGCATTTCTCAAGACCCTATTTCGCTTGAAAGTAAAATGGGGCATGAAGAAGATAGTAAAATTGGGGATCTTATTCCAGATGAAAGTGCGCTTTCCCCACAAGAAGTTGCGCAACAAAATATGTTAAGAGATCAAATAATGAGCGTTTTGGAATCTTTAACCCCGCGTGAACAAAAAGTCATTCGTTTGCGTTATGGCCTAGACGATTCACACCCTCGCACATTAGAAGAGGTTGGCAGAGAATTTTCCGTAACGCGTGAACGCATTAGGCAGATAGAAGCAAAAGCGTTAAGGAAGTTAAGGCACCCTAGCAAATTAAAGAAATTGCGCGATGAAATTGGAGAAGAAGACCCACACGATAGGGATAAAAAATAAGGAGCGATATGAAGACAATTTTAGAAATTCAAAAGTTAGATAGGCAAATTAAAGCCTTGTTACGAGAAGTTGATAAATGCCCGGCAAGTTTAGATTTTAAAAAATATAAACAAATTTTAAAAGATGGCAAATCTCGGTTTGAGCAACTTGAAGCCCAGGCAAACGAAATTATTAAAAATTACAATGCTTCTGTTAATAAATATAACAAATTAAAAGGCAATAGTGAAATTGTGCGTAAGCGCAACACAAAAGACATTGATTTAGATAGTGTTTCCAACTTAATAAACGATGCTAACAGTTTAGTTGGCGAGTTGAGTGAAGAGAATAGGCACGTTGAAGATTTAGTAAGGAAATCTGAAGAAATTGTTAGGAAAAGCGCCGAATTAAGCAATAAATTAACCGAAGCCAAAAGGCATTCTGGCGCAATAAAGGCCAAAATTGAAGAAAAAAGGCAAGAAGTTGCTCCGAAAATTGCAGAATTAGAGAAAAAGATAAAAGAACTAGAGCCTCAAATTGTTGAGCAAGATAAATATGCAAAATATAAAGAGATGAAGGCCAAAGGCATCTTCCCTGTGTATGTATATTTGGAAGATGAGTTTTGTGGCGGATGCAAGGTTGAACTGCCATTGAACTTTATTGAAAAATTAAAAACAAAAAAGATGCTTCCATGTGAGCATTGCGGAAGAATTATAATGCTTAATAAGTAATTATTGAGTTTTCACCATCATATTATTAAATATGAAAGGTGGAAGTAAAATTTGGTCCACTTTAGTGGACTATTTTTTAATTTTAAGCGCAATAATAGGTGTTGGCTTTGCGTCTGGCAAAGAAATTTATGTTTTCTTTTTTGATTTTGGCGGGGCTTCCATTTTGGGGTTAATAGCCTTTGCTTTGCTTTATTTATATCTATTTTTTATAATAGATTACATTAAAAAAAAGATAACCTTAAACAGTTATGATGAATTTAACGCCATGCTTTTTGGCAAATTGTGCAAAATAACCAATGTGGTTATGTTAATTAATTTTACAATTACCAGCGCAGGGATGTTGGCAGGGGCAGACTATTTATTTAAAACTTTCTTTAACATTGGTTATAAAATTCCTTCCCTTGTTTTAAGCGTTTTTGTTTGTATGTTACTAATTGGCGGAATTAATAAAATAAAACTGGTTTCTAACTGTATTATTCCAATTATGATAACCGTTATTGTAATTAACTCTTTTGTTAACATAACGCCTAGCAATGTAAATTTAAACATCACTCTGCAAAATGGAGGCATGGCAATTTATTATGGCTTGCTTTTTGGCGTTAACAATTTTGTCGCGGCTCTGCCTATTATTTTTGAAACCAAGCTTAAATCCAAGGGGCGAATATTTGTTGTGTTAAGTATTTGCCTAATAATATTGCTAAACATTTTAGTTTTTGCTTCTAACAGTTTTTCAACCGATATGCCAATGTTTGAAGTAAGCAAAAATGTTTCAATATTGTTTTACTATATTTATTTTGCAACCTTAATTTTTGCGTTGTTTTCCACGCTTATGATATGCAGTTACAATATGCAGGAAATAGTTTTTAAAGGGAAGAAATCTTTATTCACTGCTCTTGTAATTGTTTTAATTAACATGATTTTATCTCAAGTGGGATATTCTTTTATTGTGAAATATTTGTATGTTGTTTCGGGAATTATAAGCGCCGTTTATATTGTGTCAATGATAGTGTTAATTGCTGTTAAATTAATAAAGTTAAAAAGCAAAGAAGCAGAAAGCAATTAAAACACTTTGCTGTAAAATTTTAAGTTGTTTTTAACCTTTGCAACATAATTTGAAGTTTCTAAATACGGAATCGAATTAAGCGTTTTTCCATTGGCGGAATAATTATCGCTTTTCAGCCAACTTATAACACGTGTTTCACCGGCGTTGTAAGAGGCCAACACTGTTGTTAAATCGTTAAATTTGTTCATTAAATAATTTAAATACATACAGCCATATTTTATATTTGTTTGCACGGTTAATAAGTCCGCTTCTGTAATTTGCTCATCTAATTTGTAATAAGATATTAAATAATTTGCCGTATCAAGTTTTATTTGCATTAAACCCAGTGCTTTTTTAGGCGAAACAGCCTTCAAATTATATCCGCTTTCAACATTTATAACACTGGCAATTAATGGTGGTGGCAATTTAAATTTAATAGCACTTTCAATAATAATATTTTCATATTTAACAGGGTGGGTTATGCTTAAAAATGTTTTATAACCCGCCAATGTAATAGTAAAGATGAATGCTGTTATTAATAAAATTGCCCACTTTTTCATATTTTTATTATACGCAAAAGATGCAGTTTTAATAAGTGTAATCTTTGGCAAGGCTAATAACGTTTTCACCAAATTTATCTTTTAACTTGTCAATCGTTGAACACAACTTTTCGTGTTTGGTGTTTAAAAATATATTAATTTGTTCTTTGTCTTGCTTTGTTATTAAATTTGTTGTGGAAATTCTTAAAGCACGCACAGGTGCAAATTTATTTCCTGCCAACAAGTGAAAAAGTTTATAGGATAAATCAAAAATTTCCTGCTCACTGCTAAAATAATAATTTAAACTGGTTTGGCAAGATTGATAAGTGAAGTCCGCATATTTTATAGATAAATGCACCGTTTTTGCCGAGAAGCCATGCGCACGCAGTCTTTTGGAAACCTTTATGGATAAATCATGCAAAAAATCTTTAATTTCATCGGTGGTCGTCATATCATGCACAGCAGTCGCGCCATTTCCAACACTTTTTGTGTCTTCATCGCGTGGCACAATAAGTTTGTCATCGTCAATTCCGCTAACCGCATTGTGTAAAGCCACGCCAACAACTCCAAAGTGATGTTTTAGTAGGGCGGGGTCCAATAAATATAAATCATAAAGCGTGTTAACATTCATCATGTGCAGTTTTTGCGCCGTGTGCCTGCCAACCATAATCATATCTTCAATTTTAAGTTTTTTAATTGTGTCTATATAATTTTTTTCATTAATTTCTGTTAATCCAAGCGGTTTTTTCATGTCGCTTCCCAGTTTGGCTAGCGTTTTTCCCCATGAAATGCCAACCGATACAGAAAGCCCCAACTCTTTTAAAACATCATCTTGAATGCGCTTGCCAAGTTCTTTCGGTGTGGCATTAAACAATTTTAAACTGTCAGTTACATCAAGCCAACATTCGTCAATGCCAAACGGCTCAATTAGGTCGGTATAACGATAGTATATTTCGTGCGCTTTTTCACTTATTTCTTGATATTTTTCATATTTTGGCGCAACAGTAATTAGGCTGGGGCATTTTTGCCTAGCCTCCCAAATTGCTTCCCCAGTTTTAACCCCAAACACCTTTGCTAAGTAATTTTTTGCTAAAATTATGCCCGTTCGCTTGTTTGGGTCGCCCGCCACGGCAATAGCATAGTTTTTAAGGCTAGGATTTAATAAACATTCAACAGAAGCATAAAAATTATTCATATCTATATGAAAAATTACCCGTTTTTTCTCCATTTCGCACTCCTTTAACGGCAATATTATAGCACAAATGTTCGACACTGTCAACAATTATCGAACATTTGTTCGAGAAACTTACAAAGAAGGTTGAGCCTTAAATTCTATTGCTTTTTTAACTAAAACATGCTAAAATAAAATATAAAGAAAGGTAGTTTAAGGAAATTTTATGAGATTTATTAATGCAAAATTTATTAAAAGTGCCAGCAAAAAGGCGGAGTTTATTGTGGACGAACTGCCACAAGTTGCCATTGTTGGGCGCAGTAATGTGGGCAAATCTAGCCTAATTAACATGCTAACTAACATAAAAAATTTGGCAAAAACCAGTTCAACCCCGGGCAGAACAAGGCTTGTAAATTATTTTAACATCAACAATCAGTTTTATTTGGTGGATTTGCCAGGCTACGGCTTTAACAAGGCAGGCAAAAGCACGGCAAGCGCTTGGGATAGCATTATGAACGACTATTTTTTAGATAATGAAAAACTAAAACTCGTTTTGCTTTTGCTAGATTGTCGCCACGAGCCAAGCGAACTAGATAAGCAGATGGCAGATTATTTAATGACAAATGAAATTCCTTTTGTGATAGTGCTAACAAAAACGGACAAAATCAGCCGAAGTGAACTTAACTTAAACAAAGCAAAAATTGCGCGTCTTTTGCGCTTTAATATAGATTTAATTGTGCCATCCAGCGCCTTAAAAAAGCAGGGTGGTGAAAATCTTGGCACAATAATAGAAGAATATTTAAACAGATAGATACAAATAAAAAAGGGAAGTAGTTTCCCTTTTTTATCGAGTGTTAGTTGATTGTGGGCTAACTGCTGTTGGGTATAGTGGCAAGTCAAACACGCCTGGGCAAACGCCTTCGTTTTGATAAGGTGTGCAAGGTGGAATAGGGCAATAACCATAACTAGGCACAAGCACATCAACCACAGCAACCACCTTTAAAATTGTTGTAACGCACGCATTAATGGTAAATCCGTTAGTGGTTGGGTTAAAGGTGCCAACCCCAACAACTGCACTGCCAAAGGCAACCACTTCAATAGGTGTTAATGATGGTTGAGGCACATAAAGAATTACATCTT
>CANQZB010000026.1 GCA_947628195.1 uncultured Clostridia bacterium
AAACAAATGTAGACGTTTTAACTTTATCCGCCACCCCAATTCCGCGCACACTTTCAATGTCCTTAATGAACATTCGCGACATCAGCATAATAAACACCCCGCCTATCAATCGGCTTCCTGTAAAAACTTATGTATTGGCATATAATGACGAAATTATCGCCTCGGCAATTAATGATGAACTTGCGCGCGATGGTCAGGTGCTTGTAATTTATAATAATATTGAAAGAATTTACGCTTTTAAAGAGCAATTAAAGAAAGTTGTAAATAACGAGAAGGCACATTTTGATGTTGCCCACGGGCAGATGGACGAGCATTCACTAGAAAATGCAATAAAACGCCTTTACGAAAAAGAAACCAATGTGTTTGTTTCCACCACTTTAATTGAAAATGGCGTAGATTTGCCAAAAGCCAACACGCTAATTGTTGTGGATAGTGATAGGCTGGGTTTAAGCCAGATGTATCAACTGCGCGGGCGCGTTGGCAGAAGCGATGAGCAAGCGTATGCTTATTTTACTTATGCAAAAAACAAAGTTTTAACAGAAGAGGCTTCCAGCCGACTTCAAGCATTGGCTGAAAACACCGAACTTGGCAGTGGCTTTAAAATTGCTATGAGGGACCTTCAAATTCGCGGTGCGGGTGAAATTTTGGGCAAAGTTCAACATGGGCATATTGTTAAAATTGGCTATGACATGTATATGCGATTGTTAAACGAAACAATGCGCAGGCTTTCTGGCGAAAAGGTTGAAACCGAGCGCGAAATTAAAATTGAAATTGCACTGCCAAGCAAAATTCCTTACAATTTTATTGATGACGAGGCAGAAAGATTAAAAGTTATTGCAAAAATTTCTAACATTGCAAACAAAGAATCGGCACGAGCCATTTTAAATGACCTTTTAAGCGAATATGGCAAACTGCCTAACGAAATATATAATTTAACCAACATAGCACTAGTTAAAGCACTTGGACAAAAACAAGATGTTAAAGCAATAACTATCAATAAAAACCGTATGTGTGTTGTGTTTTATGAAGATGTTGGGCTAGATACAATTCTAACAAAAGTGAATAAACAAAAGCATTTTAGGTTTGAAAAATCGGCTTTGCCAACTATTGTGCTAGACCCTAAAGAATTTAGCACAGCAACTGCCCTAGGCTATGTTATAGAGTTTTTAACATAAATATAAAAAAGGCTTGCAATTTATTATAAAATGTGATATAATTGCTTGTAATTTTTATGCCGTAAGTTATTTATTAACCTACTTTGGGCAAAATTTAAATGAGGATTATATGAAAAAAATAACAGCTATTTTATTAACTTTACTTATGATTGTAACATTTAGCCTGGCTGGGTGTGCAGGTTTTGCGATTGACCCAGTTAAATATTACAATGAAGTTGTGGCAAAAGTTGGCGATGTTAACATCACCCGCCAGCAACTTATAAGTGCCTATTCAAGTTACGGCAATTCATATTTTGTTCAGCAAGATGGTCAAAACGAAACCAGCGCCATGAACAGCACGTTAGATTTATTAATTGAACGCGAATTGTTGTATCAATATGGCTATAGCAGTAAAGCCACCTATAAGCCAAACGCTTATCAGGTAAACGAATTACTGCAATCGATGTTCGATTCTATCAACTCTCAACTTGATGATTATGTAAACACTGCCAAAAAAATGTTGGGTGTAGAAAGCCTTGAAACCGAAACGGAAAATGAAGATACCGAAACCGCTTATCCTCTTGAAAATTATTATTATAATTACGAAGGCAGTGAGGGTGAATTTTCTAAAAGGCGTGCTGAAATTGTTGAAACCCGAACATATTACACGGACAACAGCAAAACCACACCAACCGAAGATGTAACAGATTATTATGACATTACTTACAAACTTGTTTACACTTATGTTGAGCCAAGCACGGTGGAAGATATTAGGCAAGAAGGCAAAAAGTTAGTTTTGGGTGAAGCAAATGTTGAATATATTGAAGACTATGAAACTAACGGAATGCTTGACGTTGTTATAAGCAAATATTTTGAACAATTTAAAGATAGTTTAACCAATAAATTTGAAGCACAAGATGTTGAAAATGTTTACAACAAAGTTAAAAGTTTATTAGCAGACGATTTAATGAATTATGAGCGTTATTTAAGAGATGCTAATGGCAAAGCCTATGATAAAAACACAGATAATTTAATTTATAGATATTTTGAAAGAATATTTAATGACCAAATTAAATCTCAATATTTAACTAACATCCGCACCGAATTTTTAAAAACAGAAAATTTAGATTTGGAAAAACTTACAACAAGATTTAAATATCTATTGCGCATCAATAATGAAAAATACACTTTTAATAAAGAAAGCTATAAAGACGATATGCGTGAAATAACCACAAACGGCGATGAAATTTTATACCACCCAAGTTTTGAAAACGAAAATTTAAAATATGGCTATTTTATTCACACATTAATAAATGTAGATTTCACCGAAGCACAACAAACTGAAATAGACTCTAAAAAGGTTAGCGAACTTGGGGATGACATTATTGATTCCATTAAAAACACAAAAGTGGCAGAACGCGATTATGTTACTGGCAAAACGCTTAAAAGCGATGTCCAAAACGAAAATGGCGAATACGAAAACTTAACAAAGAGTTTTGAAGAAGTAATTGCAGAATACAACACAATTTACAATATGCCTCACGAAACTGCCATTCAAAAACAGGCTAGGTTGGAAGAATTTGTTAAATTTATGTTTAAATACACTGGCGATAACACTTCAACCCTAGTTCCCGGCATGCCTTATGTAATTGGTTATGATTACGATTGGGATACCGCCGATGAGGATGAAGAAATTAATTATCAAACTTACACCAATATGGCATCCAACTTTACGCTTGAGGCCGGCAAATTAATGAAAGATAATGAAGTTGGCAAAATGTCCAGCGCAAACAGCGAAGATATTTTAACCTTGTGCATAACAAGATACGGTGTTCACTTATTATATTATGTAGGCGATGTTAGCGCTTGGGATGTTGACCCTAATGCCGATGTTTACATTGCGCTTGAAAACAAAGCCAACGGCGTTAACCTTTACAATAAAGTGCTTAACCCATTAACTAACGAAACTTATTTCGATTTCTTATTTGACGAAGTTTACCCAGCAGTAAGTTCAACTGAAACTTACACATCGAATAACGGTTATTCCGATTTTGAAGATTCCTTGCTAGACCAATCCAAAGTTACTAAATACACTTCAAAAATAAACGGAACAAAAGCAAGCATATAAAAATAGGGCGTTTGCCCTATTTTTTTGCGATAAAAAAATCGGGTGTTGCCCGACTTTTATTTTTCACCCAATGCGAGATAATCGTTTGGGTCTACTTTATCGCCATTACGCCACAATTCAAAATGCAAGTGCGCACCGCTATTTAATTCCTTGCCCATTTGATCACCAACCGTGCCAATAACTGTGCCTGCAATTACTTTATCCCCCACTTTAACATTAAGTTTGCTATCCATCGATTTGTAAACGGATACCAGTCCATTGGAGTGTGTAATTTCCACATAAGTGCCTTCCATATGATTAGTTTTAACATCTGTAACTGTTCCATCGGCAAACGCGTAAACATCGGCCCCTTTTTCTGCTAAAAAATCAATAGCCTTGTGTATTTCCCAGTGTTTGAGTGTGTCGTTATACTGGTATTCTGTTGCCGAATAGTCCTTTAAAATAGTAGCATCTTTAACTGGCACAACATAAACGGTGGTGGATACGCCAACATCTCCTTCACTATCGCCAATTTCTGCATTTGTTGAATTTTGTTTAGATGTTACTGTCGCAATAACTATTGCGCAAGCCAGCACTAACAAACCTATAATAACGGCATAAATTGTGGTGGTTAAAATTCTTTTCTTTTGTGGATTTTCAGTTTTGTTCATATCGCCTCCTAGTGAGATATTTGACTTATTTTTTTTATTTATTCAAAATTTTTAAAAACTCCCCAAAATTAATGGCCAACCGATGACAGAATAATCCGCATAAACTGCAATTTGCAAATTAACCTTTTGATTGCTTATTCTAACAGACTTATTTATTAATGGTGAATTGGCATATATAACAACTGCGCCCGAACCCAAACTTTCTGTTTTAACAACGTTGGCTTTAAGCAATTTTATAACGGCGCCCGCCTCTAAATTTTTAATAACCATACTTTCGCCAACAAGCAAGTCTAGGTCGTCTATCCTTCCTTTGTTTAAATAACAACTGCCCAAAAAAATGTTATCTTCCAAAACGGCTGTTTCGGTGTAGGCTGAATAATCCCCCTTAAAATAATTTAAAAGTGTAAAATTGTTTTTGGGTTGACCGCTTAAAAAAATAAATGTTAAACAAAAAATTATAACTAACTTCTTCATAATTGAAATGTTTAACAAAAATTTTTATGTTAATCAAAATTTAAATTTAAACGCCAAAAATGTTGTACAAATACAAATAAGTTAACAAATTATTACAATTTTTTGTGTAATCTTTTAAGCCTAACATTATCTGTTCAATTTCGTTATTACTAAAAATTATTCCCGCTTTAATTTCATTAAAAAGGCCGTTCGCTTTATTTATCAGCATCTTTATGCCAATTTTATTTAACTTTACAACCTCACAAAAAATATTGTTATAAGCGCATGCAAAAAATTTATCTATAAGCGCATAATTTTCCTTTATCGATTTATAAAAATCCACATAGCCCAAATTGTTTTCTATAATTGAATTTATTACAACTTCCAAGCCTTTAAACAATAAAAAATCCACCAAAACTAAATAGTCAGTATCAAAATTGCATTGCTTTACAATCTCCATATCCACAAAGCACAAATCAGTTTGTTTTTGTAACATTTCAATTAAATTATCTTGTGTAACGCTATTTAAAGCGGGTAAATCAATTTCTGCATTGGTTTGATTTAACAAGTTGTTTAAATAGTTGTAAACCACATTAAATATAACGCTTGACGCAAGGCTTATGTCAATTCCGTTTGAAATAAACAAATAATTGTTGGTTTGGCTAAGCCTATTCCCTTCAATAAAAAATGGCATCACACTAGAATCTTGCGCAACAAAAACTGATGTAAATTCATTTAAATTAATGCTTAATTTTGCAAAATTTTTAGCCTTGCAAAGAAAAATTAGCATTTTGTAGCCATCGTTAATTTCTTCTGGCATAAAATTGTTTACATCCATTTTATTAAAAATGCAATCGTTTTTAATTTGTTCGTAAACCTGAAAAATTTCATCACTTTTAGCGCACTCGTCATAAATGAGCATAACTTTTTGATATTTTGCGTGCCTTTGAACAATTTGCTTAATGTTAGAAAGATAATCCGTTTTAAACACTTGCATAGTTTAATTTTAACATAGTAATAATGAATTATTTTGGCAATTAAATATATAAATTGTAATGTTTTAAAAAAATTTGTTTAAAAGTTTATAAAAAATTAAGTTACATGCCTAAATTTCTTTTACTTTTTTTAAAAATTTTGTAAAATATACATAGGAGGATATATGGAAGAAAAGGTTATTGAGCTAATTGCTGATAAATTAGGCAAAAAGCCAGGTTCTATTAATTTAGATACAAATTTAGTTGAAGATTTGGGCGCAGATAGCCTAGATGTAGTTGAACTTATTATGACTTTTGAAGATGAATTTGGAATTACTTTACCAGATGAAGACGCTACAAAAATGCGAACTGTTAAAGATATAGTTGACTATATAAAAAAAGTTAAAAAATAAACAACAAACAAAAAAATTGGGTAACACCCAATTTTTTTAACTAAACAATATAATTTAATTCGGACAAATATGAATACAAGTTAGACAAATTAGCTTTTAAATTATAATATCTGTGATATTGCAAGGATACATTATTGGTTGGCTCATATTTATCCCCATTGCTTTTGTAATAAGGTATGATATAAACTTTAGTATATTCCTCCGCGCTAGAAGATACTTCAAAGCAAAGCCCTTGATAATAATATCTTTTGCCATCTTCATCTTTATACTCTTTATTGCCGTCCATTAAAACTTGAGGGTTTGTATATCTAAACACAACAAAAGCAGAGCTTGAGTTTGAAGAAATGCTTGTTAAACTGTTAGCAGACTGTGTAACAATTTCCGGATTATTAAATAATGTGCCATTAAAGAGAGCTGTTAAAGCATTTTCTTTAGTGGAATTATTAACATATTCAATAACCTTGTTAAACGCGCCACCGTCATCTATTTTTATAGGTGTTTCACTTGTTGAACCGTTATAAATATTTATATCGTTTGGTGTTTTTAAATTAATTTTGTGATTTACTGGCACAACAGACATTATTATTGTTGCCAAAATTAAAACGCCTATTATGCTTAAACTTACTATAGCTGTAACTCTTTTTGCCATAATTATCTCCTATTATTATATTAGCCTAAACTCAATAAAAAATCAAGTAATTTTGTTGTTTTTATTATTTTTTATCTTTTTTATCTGTTTTTTCGGTTTTAGAATCTACTTTTTTAGATTTTTCTTTTGGCAGTTCGTTAGCCTTATCGTCATTGTTTTGCTGCTTTTGCTCTTGCTTATTTTCAGTTTGACCATTAACGGCGTTAAGTTCTTTTAACTCTTTTTCCGCCTCGGCAATAATGTTATCATAAACTTGTTTTGAAATATTGCCCGATTTTAAGAAAGCGTTGGCAGTTTCTATCCTCAATTTTAAATCTCTTATTTTGCGTTCAACCGATGCTTCCTTTTTGGCCTTTTCTTGATATTCGCGTTTTTCTTGTTCCTTTTTATCTATTGCAGTTTCCACTTCTTCAACCGAAGCGCCATTATAAAGCATTTCAAATTCTTCTTTATAAATAGTTTCTTTTTCTAGCAAAATCTTCTGCACTTTTTCAATAACATCTTTTTTAGATTCAATAATTTCTTTGGCTCTTCTGTGTGCCTCTTCAACAAGTTTGCGCACTTCCTCATCAATTTCTTTTGCCAAATCTTGCCCATAAGGAACTTGGCGTTGATAATCTCTACCAACAAAAATTTGTTCACCTTCGCCAAAACTTATAAGCCCAAATTTGCTACTCATGCCCCATTCGGCAACCATTTTTCTGGCAAGGTTTGTTGCACGTTCAATGTCGTTAGAAGCACCGGCAGTAATGTCTTCAAGCATAACTTCTTCTGCACTTCTGCCACCAAGCATCATGGCAAGGCTATCCAGCAACTTTTGCCTAGTTAAATGTGTGCTATCCTTTTCATCTAGCGTTAAAGTGTAGCCACCCGCATTCCCACGAGGGATTACTGAAATTTCTTGCACATTATCGCAATTTGGCAAGGTTTGCGCAACAACTGCGTGCCCAGCCTCGTGAATTGCTGTAATTTTTTTATCGTTTTCACTAATTAACAAAGATTTTTTCTTTGGGCCCATTAAAACTTTGTTTAAGCCCTCTTGTATATCCACCATTGTGATTTTGTATCTATTGTCTCGCGCAGTTAAAAGTGCTGCTTCGTTTAACACGTTTTCAATATCTGCACCGGCAAGCCCGCTTGTTAAACGTGCCAAGCGTTTGAAGTCCACATCTTCACTTAATGGTTTGTTTTTTGCATGAACTTTAAGAATTTCTTCCCTACCTTTAACGTCTGGCAAGCGAACGTAAATTTGCCTATCAAATCTGCCCGGACGCGTTAATGCTGGGTCCAAAATATCTGCCCTGTTGGTTGCAGCAAGCACAATTATGCCACTGTTAGTTTCAAATCCGTCCATTTCAACAAGCAATTGATTTAATGTTTGCTCTCGTTCGTCATTTCCGCCACCCATGCCTGCACCGCGCTGTCTGCCAACGGCGTCTATTTCGTCAATAAACACAATACATGGTGCGCTCGCTTTTGCGTTATCAAATAAATCCCTTACTCTGCTTGCGCCAACACCAACATACAGTTCAACAAAATCACTGCCCGACATGCTAAAGAACGGAACTTTACTTTCACCCGCAACGGCTTTTGCAAGCAAGGTTTTACCCGTGCCAGGAGGCCCAACAAGAAGCACGCCCTTTGGAATGCGTGCACCAAGTTCGGTAAATCTTGCTGGATTTTTTAAAAATTCCACAATTTCTTTAAGCTCTTGCTTTTCTTCATCTGCGCCAGCAACATCGCTGAATTTAACATTTGAAGAAACCACAAGCCTTGCTTTTGACCTGCCAAAACCAAACCCTTTGTTGCTGTTTGTCATTCCCTTAAACAACATTATGCCAAGCACAACAACAATTATTGTTGTTATATATGGCAGGGCTTGACTAAACCAAGATTCCTGCTCGTAAGAATAGTTTGCGGTTATTAAATCTTCTGCCGATTTGCCATCTTTAAATTTAAGTGAGCCGTCTTCATTTTTTTGAATAACGCCGTCAACTATATCATATAAACTTTCGTTATATTGCGTAATGAAATCTGTTAGTTCGTTAACACTCATAAATGTGCAATAGTAGTCTATCTGATTAGGGAAATCCTTTTCAGCAACGCCATCTTTAGCCCGTATTCTAACAGTGTAGCCATAAACATCAATTCCGCTAACCTCACCACTGCGCACCATTGATTGAAATTCGGTATAGCTAATTTTTTTGCTGGTATCCTGTCTGTTAAAAACCCAAAACAAAAGCGCAACTGCGCCTATAATTAAAGCCCATATTAATAATGTTTTCCACGGACTGCTTTTTTTGTTCTCCATATTCACCTCATTTAGCCAATATTGTAACATAAAATAAAAATATAAACAAATATTTTAACTAACTTTACTTATATTTTCCTTATAATTAGATTTTATTTTAAATAATGGTCTAAAATTACATTATTCTAACCAAAATGATTAAACTTATTTGCAAAATTCGGTAAAAATTCTTTACAAAAAAATTACATTATGTTAAAATTTGAATATTGGAGGTAGATTTTATGTTATCTACAATTGGTATTATTATAGACGTAGTTATTGTGGCAGCGCTTATTATTGCTGGCATAATTGGCTTTAAAAAAGGGTTTTTAAAATCTTTCATTTCGCTGTTTAGCTGGGTTGTTTGCCTTATTGTTGCCGTTTTGGTGGCAAAATATGTTGCGGGGTGGATTAATGGCATTTACAATTTTTCCGGGCTAATAGGTGGCAAAATTGAAAGTGGTTTATCTGGGTTAGATGAATTCTTTACCCGCCAAATTAACACTTTTGAAAGTAAAGACCAAATTATTTCCTTAATACCAACAAACATTAATGGCATGCTCTATCAGTTAATAAAAATAGTTTTCTCTAACACAAATTTAAATACGGCAGAAGAAACTGCAACGGTAGCCAATGTTGTTGGCGCAAGTTTGGGCTATATTATAATGGTGGTTATATCTGCAATTTTAGTGTTTATTGTGTTAAAAATTGTTATTGCATTGCTTTCTAAATTATTTGATAACCTTTCTAGGACAAAGATTTTGGGCAGTTTAAACAAAATTTTGGGTGTTGTGTTTGGCGTTGTTAAAGCAATGGTTGTTATTGTCGTTTTAAACGGAATATTATCCGCCTTAACATTAATTCCTGCAGTTAACAAAACAATTACACCACTAATTCAAGATAACACTCATGTGGAAAAAGTTATATTTAACGAAACTGATAAAATTGTGGGCAAATATATAATTAACGGCAATATTATTCAAACTTGGGTTAATGATTTGTGGAATAACAGATAAAATCGCACTGTTAACAATATATTTTAAATAAAAAAACAAACTATCCTTCGGGATAGTTTTATATTAAAAGGACTTTTATGGGACTATATGAAACTTTAAAGGAGCGCAATTTATTATATCAAACTACTGATGAAGAAGGTTTAAAAAAACTTTTAAATTCGGGCAAAGTAACAGTTTATTCTGGAACTGACCCAACAGCAGATAGTATGCACATTGGGCATTGCGTGCCTTGCTCAATTTTAAGAAGATTTCAACAGGCAGGTTGCAAAGTTATTGTGCTTGTGGGCGGTGCAACTGCCGCTATT
>CANQZB010000027.1 GCA_947628195.1 uncultured Clostridia bacterium
CAATTCAACAATTGAAGCGGGCGACATGGACGGATATGAAGACCAAATTGTTATGGCAAGCGGAAGTTTTAATCAGGGCAGCAGCATAGAACTAAGTTGTGACGGCCCAATGCGAGAACCTTATATTGCATATCTTCAAGGCTCATTAAGTTATGCCCACGGCAAGTTGGGGCTAATGAACGCTATTAAATCAATAACCGATATAAACAACCTATAAGTTAACAAAAAAACTGAAATTGATTTTTCAGTTTTTTTTACGCAAAGATTTTTCTGCTTTGTAAAATCTTGTTGTTTTTACGCAAAGATGTAAAATTTAATTTAAACATTATATTTTTTCATAAATTAAGCCTTAATCAAAAAATAGGGTAGGCAATCAAAATCTTTAGAACAAATGTTCTATATATTTTAACTTGGAAATATATGTTGGTAGGGTAATGAATAGGGTCTGACGAGAACAAAAATTATGATTTGGCTCAACCACTTACTCTCAAGGCCAATTGCTTGGTTAGGATATTTAACCTAACCTACTAGCTAAAGTTTTACAGATAAAGTTAAACCAACAACAAGCCATAATGTCAACTTTGAGACCAATTTTGCTGCTGGACATATCTGTGGGAAAAGGTAGGGTAATGCACAAGCGTCTAAACATATCTTTGCGTAAAAGCCTTCTTTTACGCAAAGATAAACCAATATAGCGGTGGAAAACGGGGTTTTTATCCACAACTTATATTGTTTAAGCCATTTTAGACCTTTTAAGGTCTGTTTCTATAAGTTCCATAAATTTTGCCATTTTAATGATTTTACTATGAGTGTTTGACAATCTCAATTTATGTTTTTGGTGACCAATCCCTTAGTCAAACCCGGTTCATTTTGTCTGAGCGGCATTTTGAACTTGGTTTTCAAATGACCAATTGTCCATCTTTTTATTTCAAAATTTGTCTGGCGGCAGATTTGAACTATTTTTGAAACCTTACCTTAGTCTATTCTTGAAGTTGATTATTATAATGAAATATCTTAATGCTTTTTGTTGGTTAATATCAAAAATTATCGCATTTTAATTTTTTTAATATCTTTGCGTAAAATATTTGTTAGTTATAGTTTATTTTAAATCTTTGCGTAAAAAACTTATTTTTATTTTTTTGAATTTCTATAATTATTAAATATGCTTTGGGTTTAATATATTGTATTTTGTTTAATTGAATAAAAAAAATTAGCCATTTGCTGGCTAATTCAATTTCTATTTAACTTTGATAACTTTTGTTCCGCCCATATATTGCCACAAAACCTTAGGAATTGTTACACTTCCATCGGCTTGCAAATGGTTTTCAATAAATGCAATTAGCATCCTTGGCGGAGCAACAACCGTGTTGTTTAAGGTGTGCGGATACACATTACCCTTCTCTGTTTTATACCTTATTCCAAGCCTTCTTGCCTGAGCGTCTGTTAAATTGCTGCACGAGCCAACTTCAAAATATTTCTTTTGCCTTGGGCTCCAAGCCTCAACATCCAAACTTTTATATTTTAAATCTGCCAAATCTCCCGAGCAACAAACAAGCGTTCTTACTGGAATTTCCATTGAAACGAACAATTCAACCGTGTAATTCCACATTTTTTCATACCATTGTTCGCTTTCTTCTGGCTTGCAAATGACCACCATTTCTTGCTTTTCAAACTGGTGAATGCGGTAAATTCCCCTTTCTTCAAGCCCGTGAGAGCCTTTTTCCTTTCTAAAACAAGGACTATATGAGGTTAAAGTTATTGGCAATTTGTCTTCTGGAATGATTGTATCTTGATATCTGCCAATCATAGAATGTTCACTTGTGCCAATTAAGTAAAGGTCCTCGCCTTCAATTTTGTACATCATGTTGCCCATTTCTTCAAAACTCATAACTCCTTGAACAACGCTGCCATGTATCATATAAGGCGGAATGACATAAGTAAAGCCTTTGTTTATCATAAAATCTCGTGCGTAAGAAAGAATGGCACTGTGCAACCTGGCGATATCTCCAGTTAAATAATAAAAGCCTTGACCGGAGGTTTTTCTTGCACTGTCCACATCCAAGCCGCCCAATTTTTCCAATATATCAGTGTGATAAGGGATTTCAAAATCTGGAACTTTGGCTTCCAAAAAAGTTTGAGCCTGAACATTTTTGCTGTCGTCCTCACCAATTGGAACATCGTCTGCAATAATGTTTGGAATTGACATCATATCTTGTTTAATTTTGGCTTCAGTTTCAGCTGTTTCCTTTTCAATGTCCACAATTCTAGCATTATTTTTTACAACTTGTTCTTTAATTTTGTCGGCTTCTTGCTTGTTGCCAGACTTCATTAACATTCCAATTTGCCCAGACAATGTGTTGCGTTGTGACCTTAAATTGTCCCCTTCCTGCTTTAGCAATCGGACCTTTTTGTCCAATTCCAACACTTCATCCACCAACGGCAATTTATGTTTTTGAAACTTTTTCTTTATGTTTTCTTTAACCTTTTCAGGATTTGTTCTAATTAAATTTATATCTATCACAAAAATTCTCCTAACTGTTTTATATTATCAAAATTGCTTAATTAAGTCAATAATTATTTAATATTTTAATTAAAAATGTTTGTTTTTTACGCAAAGATGTTGTATAATGATTTTAACAAATGGAGTTTTTATGTCAAATAACTATTATTTAGATAGAAACAAAAACAATATGAAAAAATTAAATGATTTGTTGGTAAATTTGCCAGCATTTTGTAGTGTTTTCTTCATTGGCACACAAGATACAACCACTCCGCTCACCAGAATTAATTATGCAATAGATTTAAAGACCTTTTTTAATTATCTTGTAACCTACGAAAGCGAATTTTTAAACAAGCAAATTAAGGATTTAAGTTTGACCGATATGGACCAAATAACAGCCCAAACAATTGAAAGATATTTGGCTTATCTCTCCTACTACGACAAAGACAATGGCGTTGTTTTGACCAATGGCGAGCGTGGCAAGTTGAGAAAATTGTCCAGTTTGCGGGCGTTTTTTAAATACTTTTTTAACAAAGATATGTTTAAATCTAATGTTGCCAGCAAAGTTAAATCTCCAAAACTGCACGAAAAGCCAATAATTCGTTTAGAGCCGCAAGAAACTCAAGAACTTATGTATTTTTGTGACACTTTAAACGGGTTTTCAAACCATCAAAAAAAATACAATGAAAAATTTAAAACAAGGGACAATGCAATTTTATCCTTATTTTTAACCACAGGCATCCGTGTTAGCGAATGCGTTGGTTTGAATGTTGACGATTTCAATTTTAGCCTAAATTCTTTTAGGGTTACAAGAAAAGGTGGAAACCAAGTTATTTTATATTTTGGCGAAGAAACTTCAAAAATTTTGCAAGATTATTTAAAATATAGGGAAACTTTGAACATTCCAAAAGAAGAACGAGCAATGTTTTTGTCCAGCCAAAACAAGCGTATGATGGTGCGAACGATGGAATATTTGGTTAAAAAATATGCTAAGGTTGCCACCCCATTAAAAAACATTACACCGCACAAACTCCGCTCCACTTACGGCACAAACCTTTACAAAGAAACAAAGGATATTTACATAGTTGCAGAAGTTTTAGGACATAAAGATGTAAACACAACCAAAAAGCACTATGCTGCAATTAGTGACGATGTTAGAAAATCCGTTGCAGGTGTTGTAAAATTAAAAGACGATTAGTTGTGTATTTGATATATAAAACACACATTATTTTGTGTATTTCACATTTTTTAATTAAAATTATCAATAAAAAATCAATTTTCGTAGCAAATAGTTTCTAAAATAAAAAATTAAAAAGTTTTGAAAAATATCGAACATTTGTTTGACAAGTGTTCGATATTTCGTTAGAATAATATCGAATAAAATTTAGGAGGAATATGGATAAAACTCAGGATGTTTACAATTTTATATTAAGCCAATATGAAAAAAATGGCTACTCGCCTTCCGTTAGAGAAATTTGTGCAAATTTCAATTTTAAGTCCTCTTCAACTGGCAAATATTACATAGATAAATTGGAAAAACAAGGCAAAATTTCAAGAAATGGAATTAAAAGCCGAGCAATTGAACTTACGGACAAATCTTCAGCCAACATCACCCTACCCGTTATTGGTGAAATTGCTGCCGGTCAACCAATTTTGGCAGAACAAAACATTTTGGACAAGATTATTGTGTCTGAAAATCTTTTTTCTGGGACTAACCTTTTTATTTTAAAAGTTAAAGGCGACAGCATGGTTAATGTTGGAATTTATAATGGCGATTATGTTGTAATTTCAAAACAATCGGTTGCAAACAATGGCGAAATTGTTGCTTGCTTAATTGATAACGAAGCCACCGTTAAGCGATATTATAGAGAAAACGGATTTTTTAGATTGCAGCCAGAAAATTCATTTATGCAGCCAATTTACACCAATCAATTGGAAATTTTGGGCAAAGTTGTTGGCTTAATTAGAAATTCCTTTTAATAAAATTTAATTTTATTTTTGTTTTTTTCTATTGACTATTAATTTATAAATATATATAATATTTATATATTATTTTATAATATCATTAAGGGGGTTTATGAAAACAACCGATTTAATTCCGCTTATTCTCTACGAATTGGCAGAAAGTGATAAATATGGTTTTGAATTAAGCAAGTCAATTGAAACATTGTCTAATGGCAAAATTGTCATAAAACAAGCAACTTTATACACAATTTTAAAGAAGTTGGAAAAATCCAAGTTTATTTGTTCTTATTGGCAAGACAGTGAAATTGGCGGCAAACGCCATTATTATAAACTAACGCAAAATGGCAATTTGCAATTATCAACAATGCCTCGCATTGAAGTTGTGCTTGAAAATATCCTTCAAAACCTTAATGGTGAAGATTTGGAAGATAGTTTCTCTGCATCACCCTTGCCAAATCTACCCACTTCAACAAATTTCCAGCCAACTGCTGTTGAACAACCAGTTAAAAAATCAATTGAAGAAGCAAGCGAACAATTGAAAATTTATGTTCCTGAACAAAGCGAAGAACCTGCCCCTGCTTTAAAAGAAGCAATTGTTCCAACAAATGAAGTTTTTGAATCTAATGGGATTGACAACTTAACAGAAAATGAAATTAACACTTCCAACTTGGAACTTTTGCGTAATGAAAATGAAGTGAAATCTGAGCAATTTGCCACAAACAAAAATGTTTCCAAATTTTTGGAAAGCAACCCTGTGGCTGTATATAATGACTATGTTGAGCCAAAAACAACTTTCAAACAAGACATTTTAGAGCCTGAATTTAATGGCACTTATAATGACGACATTAAATTTATTGATTATGTCAATTTTAAACAAAATCCAAAATATATTTCTTCAAAAAAGATGGCAAAAAACATGCTTTTAAAAGTTTTATCTACCACTGCTTACCTTATTTTAAGTTTAATTGTTTGTGCCATTGTAACAAAATTTACTGGATATAGCATAATTTATTACATATTTTTAATTATCGGCATAACTTTTGCTATATTCTACCCTGTTTTGTTTTTAACCAACTATGAAAAATTTAGGGCAAAATGCCAAGCCAAAAATTTTAAACATGACATAAAAAAGCAGTTGATTATTCTTATTTCCCTTTTCTTAATTATTTTGGTTGGAATAATCATTGCAAACATCAGTTTGGGCAAAAATTCGCTTACAAAAATTTTTGAAATTAAGAATTTTGCAAACCTTTATGTTCCAATCATAATTTCGTCCGCCCTTCTTGCTGATTTGTTGTTTGATTTTGTCCTTATGCATAAAAAAGTGAAAAATTAGGAGTTTTATGAAACCTGTTTTAACTGTTAGTAACTTAACAAAAATGTATGGACCAAAAAAAGTGGTAAATAATGTTTCATTTTCAATTTATGAAGGTCAAATTTTTGGTTTTGTTGGCCCCAATGGAGCGGGAAAATCCACCACAATTCGTATGATAACTGGTTTAACACCAATAACGCACGGCTCAATTAGAATTTGCGGATATAGCATTGCTCGCAATTTCACAAAGGCCATTGCAAATGTGGGTGCAGTTGTTGAAATGCCACAGTTATATTCTTATCTTTCAGGCTTAAAAAACCTTAAACTTTTTGCATCATTTTATGGCAAGGCCGCTCTTAAAAGAATTCCTGACATTGTTAAACTTGTTGGGATGGAAAACCGAATTAAAGACAAAGTTTCAACTTATTCATTAGGAATGAAACAACGACTAGGAATTGCCCAAGCGTTGCTTAACAAACCAAAACTTTTAATTTTGGATGAACCAACAAACGGCCTTGACCCTAACGGCATTGTTGAAATGCGAAACATTTTGAAGGCTCTTGCCAGCAAAGAAAAAATTGCAATCATAATTTCAAGCCACAATCTTGGAGAATTGGAACACACTTGCGATGTGATAGGTTTAATTAATAACGGCGTTTTAATTGAACACCGCACAATGGAACAAATAAACAAAATGATTGAAGCCAAACAGCGAATTCAATTCTTTTGCAACTACCCTAACTATGCTTCCATGTTGATTAAGAAAAAGTATGGAATTTCAAGCAAAGTTATTGGAAATTCAATTTTAGTTCCATTAAAAGAAGCAAACATTGCTTCAGTAATTTCATATTTGACATTTAAGAAAATTAAAATTTACAGCATCAAGAAAATTCAAAAATCTTTGGAAGAATTATATTTTGAATTGCTAAATAATTCTCGCTCGTCTTCAAGCATAATATAGGAGATAATATGTTTAAAGTTATATCGTCAGAGTTTAAAAAAATATTGTCCAAGCCAGGCATTTACATCTTGGCTGTTTTGTTGGCAATAATTTTAATTTTGGGCAAATTTATTTATCAGCCAGAAGTTTACAAATCAACAGAAATTGATTTTGGCGGCCAAGTTAGTGAAATTTGGTCCATTTTTGAAGGCGATGGGAAAAATTCTGGCAAAAAAATTGAAAGTGACAGGTTAATTAGCAACGCAGCAAAGCAAGTTACTTCTTACTCTTGCACTTTCACCAACGAAGAAGGTGAAAAAATTAGTTATGAAGAATATATAAAATCATTAAAAACTGCATCTGATGCAGCCCTTAAATCTTATGAAGAATGTCAGTTGGACACCAACTACCCTGATGCTCCAAAAAATCGTGACAAATTGGTTGAAACTTTGGAAAAATTGAGAAATGAAGTTTCTTCAAATTTCATTCCGCAAGGTTCAAACAATGTTTTCATTATTTTAACTTCAAAAAGAAATTTGGACGATTTTGAAGAAAACATTAATGACGCAATTGACTTGCTTAAAGTTGATGTTAGTCAGCACTTAATTGCTGATAGATGCAAAGAATATAAAGATAATCAAAAAGTTAAAATTGAAAAAGCATTAAACACATTTATTTATCCAACCTTAGCAAATGACATTATAAAGGATTTTTCAACTGATGCTGAAGGCACAAGATATACCGCCGTGCAAGAACGTTTGGCAAAAACTTACAAAAAAATTAATGAATTATACAACATTTCTCAAGCCAATGCAACGCTAAAACAAATTGAAGAACTTAATGCTTTGTGTAATGAATATTTAAGCATTGCCAACACTTACGCAAATTTGGTTAATTATCAACTTATTTCCAACGCTTTTTCATTCATTCCAACTCAAAATCATATGAAAATTTTATATCTAGAATCTAAGGATGAATTTAATGCAAACACCAACCTCATTAGATATAAATATTTATTTGACAACGGCTTAACTGAAAATGACTATGCCCACCCACTTACAATTGGCACAACTTCAAACACGGAAACCAATGCCTATGATTATGCATATTTTGTTTTAAGGCTTTTCTCATTTGTCATTATCGCCTATGCAATAATGAGTGCTTGCCACGCAATTTCTGGAGAAATTAAAGAAGGCTCAATGAGATATCTTGCCATTCGCCCAGTGTCACGAACAAAACTCATTTTTGGCAAATTGTTTGCAATAATCATTATGTCAACAATCATGGCAATTTTCAGCATGATTATTGCTCTTTGCGTTGGTGCAACTTTCTATGGAATGAGCAGTTTAAAAATTCTAACAATCTTTAACGGAACAACTCCAATAACAATGCATCCTCTTGTTATGTTGTTGATTTTCTTGTTAAGCATGTTAATTGAATTGACAGTTTATGTGTCAATTGCAATGTTGCTTTCTTGCTTGCTTAAATCAGATTTGTTTGCAGTTACAATTATGCTTATTTTGTTCCTAATTAACATTTTGTTGCCAGCCTTTGTTAACAACCCTAACAGTTGGCTTGCTTTCTACCCTTTCTCTCACATTTCATTGTATGCACTATTTGGAAGTTCAGTTTATGCAACCAGCAACAATTTCTTAAATGTAATTTTAAGTGCCAAAGTGTTCACAAACACAACTTTATGGCTAACAATAACTGTAATTTTGGCAATAATAATTGTGATTAATGTTTTGGCTACTCAAATATTTAAAAGGAAAGAATTGTAAAATAAAAACTATTTCTTTAATTTAAAATTAAACTTTATTAATAAGATATAATATAAAATCAAATTAAATTAAAAAAATCGCGATTTGTAAACCGTAAACTTTTATGCGTTCAGTTCACAATTGTTCGTGATTTTTTTTCTTATTAAAAATAAAATTAAGTCTTGTGTTTTGCAATTTCCCCTGTTGCTAGTTCGTCACATCTATTATTATATTTGTTGTCTGCGTGTCCTTTAACTTTAATCCATTTAATTTTGTGTGTTTTGTTCAATTCAATCAATTGTTGCCACAACTCAACATTCTGCACTGGCTTTTTGTTTGAAGATTTAAACCCGTTTAATTGCCATTTATCCAACCAACCTTCCAAAAAGGCGTTAACCAAATATGCACTGTCGCTATATAGGTCAATTTCACAAGGCTCTTTAAGCATATCTAACGCTTTAATTGCTGCGGTAAGTTCCATTTGATTATTTGTTGTTTCTGGGTCAAAACCACTAATTTCTTTCATTTTATCTTTATAAAAAAGCACAGCTCCCCAACCACCAGCACCAGGGTTTCCACTACACGCTCCATCTGTGTAAATAATAACTTTTTTCATTTTGTTATTTTATAATTTTTCAAATTAAAAGTCAATTATATTTATTGTTTAAAAATAAATTTAACCAACTGTTGCATTAAAAAACAGCATTACAATTTTTTTATCTCATTTAGTTTATTTAAGGCATTATTTAGTTTTTTTATCGTATCATTTATTTTTTTGTTATCAAACAAGAAAGTTTTGCCGCCCAACTCTTCAAAAGGTGTTAAATTTTTTATGTTATCGTCTATAAAAATACAATCTTTTGCTGCTACATTGAATTTTTTTAATGCCATTTTATAAAACTGAATGTCTGGTTTTCTTAAACCAATTTCACAAGAAAATATAACATTATCAAACAATTTTAAGTCCAAAAAATTATGTAAAATGTCAACAATTTCTTTGCACATATTTGACAAAATAAAAATTTTATATCCTTTACTTTTTAAATTTTTAATAAACTCCAAAGTTTGCAAATAAACAAAATTATGTTCCGGATTTAATGCTTCATAAAATACAATTTTAACAACATCTGTTGGCTCTTTGCTTTGTTTTAAAATTTCATTTAAAACTTCTGTTGCTGAAACCGAACCTTTATCCCAATCTTTAAAAATTGGCATAGAAAGATATCGATTAACGAAATCACATAGTCCATCATTTTGATAATCTTTTCGATATTTTTCCGTTAATTCTTCTGGCAATATTTCCAAAATAGGAGTGTTTTTTATTCCTCTAATGACGCCATCTAAGTCAAAAATAATATTTTTTATCATACTTATTCCTAAATTAAAATTAGGTCAAATTTGGCAGGGGAGACGCGATTCGAACACGCAACCTACGGTTTTGGAGACCGCTACTCTACCAT
>CANQZB010000028.1 GCA_947628195.1 uncultured Clostridia bacterium
CAGAAACTTTAAACACCATCCGCCTTGCCAAAGAAAACGGCTATAACACAATTATCTCTCACCGCAGTGGCGAAACAGAAGATACTTTCATTGCCGACCTTGCTGTTGCGGTTGACGGCGGGCAAATTAAAACCGGCTCAATTTGCAGAACGGATAGAGTTTGCAAATACAATCAACTTTTGCGCATCTCGCGCGATTTAGGCAAAAAGGCAAAATTTAATTTATGATTATTACAATAGATGGCCCTGCCGGCAGTGGAAAATCCACAATTGCCGAGGCCTTAAGTAAAAAACTTAACTTTATTCACTTTAATTCAGGCACACTTTATCGTGCGGTGTGCTGTTATTTGTTGGACATAAATTTTGATATTTCGTCCATTAAGTTAGAAACAAAAATAGCCAAATTTAATTTGGAAGTGCGTTATGAAAATCAAACGCAAATTGTGCTTGTAAATGGTAAAGATTATTCTGCTCACTTTCGAGATAATTTAGTTAGCACTTTATCCCCAAGCGTAAGCGTTAATAAAAATATTAGAGATATAATAGATGATTGCCAGCGTAAATTTGGCAAAACTCACAATTTGGTTATGGATGGCAGGGATATTGGTAGCCACGTCTTCCCCGATGCTGAATTTAAATTTTATTTAGATTGCGCCTTAGAAGAGCGCGCCAAAAGAAGATTTAAAGAAGAGAAAGCAAAAAACAGCAAAATAACATTAAAGCAAATTGAAAAGCAGTTGGCTTTGCGCGATGAAGTTGATATGAACAAAACTTACGCCCCACTTGTTGTGCCAAAAAATGCTATAATAATTGATAGTACCCATTTAACCATTGAAGAAGTTGTGGAAAAAATGTTAAAAATAATAAAAAACAAATAAATCGCCCAAAGGCGATTTTTTTAATTTGGCTATTGACAAACCCTATTTTTTGTTATATCATAAGGCCATGAACGAAAAAATGAACTATATTAAATTTTTATTTTACAGGGCTTATGAAAATAATATGCACAAATATTTTTCAATTCTGTATAAACAATACAATAACAATGGAGAATTCTCTTTTTTAAGCAACATGGATAAGCGAAGCAGTAGTGCAATTCGCGTTTACGGGTTTCTTTGCTCTTTTGCCAACTCTGATATGGTCAGGGATTCTTTTGAACTTTTAAAAACGTGCGTTAAAAGTGATATCGCTTTAAGAAAAACTTATTACAGAGTAAACGAGGGCTACATTGAAGATAACAACCCAAATTTGCTCAACGCACTTATGCAAATAGAACAAAGTGCATCCGCCTTTATTGTAGCTTTATTGAAATTTAAAAACGCTTGTAACATTGACGATGCCAGTTTCGATAGCATTATAGAAGAGGCACTTTCAGATTTGCAAGAGATAAGCGATGAATATAATTATAACGACGACCGAAGCATTTCAGTATATCAGTTCGCCGAATTGGCTATGATTAAGAATTTAATACCCAAATTGACTGCAATTAAAGAAAATTCTTATACTTTAACATAAAAATTCTTGTTTAAATGCAATGAGGCACAAAACTTATTGCATAAACATATTAAATTATCGTAACATTTTAATAATTTTTTAAAAAAACGACATTTTTGCCAAATTTAAGCCAAAATTTTAAAAAATGTTAAAAAAATTTAAAAAAATTTTTAAAATGGGTATTGACAAAATTTTTCTTGTGTATTATAATCACTTTAAAGATAAGTGAATATCTTATTGGGAGGGGAAAATGAAAAATTCCAAAACAATTAAATTTGGTAAACTTGTTACTTTGTTTAACAACTATCTTGAAGATGATAAAGGCTTCTCTTCTTTTGCCGATTTCATTGCAAATTACACAGAGGTTGTTAATGACGAAACTGTTTTTACAGATTTAACAAGCATTAAAGCTTCTAAAAACAGCACCGTAAATTTTGGTGACGGAAGCACTGAATATTTACAAAATAATAAAGAAAAATATGCTTCAATTATATCTTACATAAGCGCAAACTGCAAAACTATATTGGATAAAAAAGACCAAAAGTTTGTAGATTCTTTATTGCGTGGCATAATTGAGCGTTTCTTTACTGAAAACATTGCCTTTAATTTTAGCAAAGAAGAAGGCCAAAAATTAGTTGAAACTTTCAATTTAGGGCGCGAAACTAAGCTTGAAAAAAGGCATGATAAATTAACCTGGGTTTGGAAAAAGGTTATTGTGCCTATTTTAGTTACCGCTGGCGTTGGCGCATTGGTTGGCACTGCCCTTGCATTCTTGCCTGTTGCTCCAGGCGTGTTCCTAACTGGTAGGTTGGTTGCCGATGCCATTAAAATGGCAGTTGTGGGCGCAGTTGCAGGTGGTGGTTTAACAGCCAGCATCATTGGCATAAAAAATTCCGCAACCAGAAACTATTACAGAAAAAAATATGGAATTGAAGCAAATAATATTGAAGAAGTTTTAAAAGATAGCGTTAGCATAGAAGATATTTCTACCCTTGACCTTGACATTGTAAAACTTTTAGATGTTATTAATAAGACCGATGAAAAAATAGCAAATTCTCGTGGCCTTGGCAAAATATTCAATTATGCAAGGAAAAAGCAAAACAGAAATCGCCTTCACGCTTTACAAGCTTTTATTGACGATTTAAATAACAGAATTAAACTTGCACATAAAGATTCTGCTAACGCAGATGAAGAGGTTCAAAAATTAACTAACGAATTAACCGAATTAAAATCTAGAACAGGAAAACAGAAAGCTTCTGCCAAAACAATTGCACAAGCAGAAGAATTAATTAAAAATGCGGGAACAAAGCGCGATAGCAAAAACAATGTTTTAAACAAATTATTCGCTTTAAAAGATACCCTTATTCAACATTGTGAAGAAAAAGCTAAATCCACTTATAAATCTTCATTAATTAGGAAGATTATGGACAGTAAAACAAATGCCCCTACTGCAAAATATTGGGATATTTTACTTCCTATTTTAAGAAATGAAGATCCAAGATATTCTAGAAAAGGCAAAATTAAATCTAAACACAAAAAGAATGTTAACCTTGATAATGAAGATGCATTCTATTTAACCGAACGTTACGCTTATGAAACTTTAACTGGCGATGCCTTTAAATACAGAAAAACAAAGGTTAAACAATCTTTATCTGACAAAGACGTTGCAAAAACTCTTGCAAAAGATAAATCTGTTTCAGATAGAGAAGATAAAAGAACTGTTAAAGCTGAGAAAAAAGCAGAGCGCAAAGCTAAAGCTGAACAGGCAAGAGCCAAAGCTGAACAAGAAAGAGCTAAAGCAGAGCGTGAGGCTGAGGAAGCCCAAAACAGAATCGATGAGGCTGAATTATTAAAATGCGACATCGATAGCACTACTACCCAAGCACTTGATAAGTTGTGGAATAAATATTACGATTTATACGATGATTTATCCGATGAAGCTCAAAAGAAATATGATCTTATTGGCGACACTATAGCGGATAGGGAAGAAAAAGAAGAAGCTGCGCGCCTAGCCGCTGAAAAAGCTGAGGTAGAACGCAAAGCGAGAGAAAAAGCCGAAAAAGAACGTAAAGAACTAGAAGAAGAGTTAAATCGCTTAAAAGCAAAAGCAAAAGCAGAACGCGAAGCCGAAGAAAAGGCTAAACTTAAAGCTCAAGCAGAAGCTGAACTCACTGAAAAAATCAACAAAATGGATTTAAATGCTTTAAGTGATTTACAGAAAGAATATGTTAAAAAGCATAATGATAAGACTCTAACTGAAGAAGATAACAAGGTTTGGTCTATTGTTACTGCCAGAATAAAAGTTTTGAAGGCTGAACGTGCTAAAGCCGAGAAAGAAGAAGCAGACCGCAAAGCGAGAGAAGAGGCTGAACGTAAAGCTCAAGAAGAGGCAGAAAAAGCAGAATCAGAACGCAAAGCCAAAGAAGAAGCTGAACGTAGAGCTCAAGCAGAAGCTGAAAAAGCTGAGGCCGAACGCAAAGCGAGAGAAGAAGCTGAACGTAGAGCTAAAGAGGCTGAAGCTAAGCGAATTAATATTCAACCAAAGCAATTGGACCCTGAAGGCGGAACATTTAAAAGCACTGTAACACCAGCACAGAAAGCAGAAGTTAAATACGAGCAAGAAGGAAGCGAAGTTGTTGTTACAATATCTGAAGGCAAAGATAATGTTGTTTATGTTCGTCTAGTAATTAGTGAATTAATTGAGCGCAAACCTGGTATGAACTTAAAGAGTTATGCCAATAATAACAATTTACCTTATGACGTTGTTAAAAAATTGTATAAAACATATTCTAAAGCGTCGGAAGAAACAACGGAAGAAACAGCAAGTTTATAATAAATAAAAAATCCACTTAAAAGTGGATTTTTTTGTTTAATTTTTTAAAATTAATAATTTTTCTTTTCTACTTCAAAGTAAGATTGTGGGTGATTGCAAACTGGGCAAACTGCTGGTGCTGTTTTGCCAACGTGTTTGTGGCCACAATTACGGCAAACCCAAACAACAACTTCCTTTTTAACAAAGCATTTTTTCTTTTTAACATTTTCTAGCAAGGCCTTGTATCTTTCTTCATGCTCAGCTTCTATTTTTGCAACGCCTTCAAATTTTTTGGCAAGTTCAGTAAAGCCTTCTTTTCTTGCATCGGCCGCAAAACGTTTATACATATCAGTCCATTCTTCATTTTCGCCGTTTATAGCCATTTGTAAGTTAGTGATTGTGTCTGGCACAGCGCCACCGCACAACTCCTTATACCACATTTTTGCGTGTTCCTTTTCGTTATCTGCAGTTTGCAAAAAGATTTCTGCAATTTGCTCATAACCCTCTTTTTTAGCTTGGCTAGCAGAGTATGTATATTTGTTTCTTGCTTGGCTTTCTCCTGCAAAAGCGGTCCACAAATTTTGTTCGGTTTTTGTGCCTTTATATTTATTTTCCATAATTCCTCCTATTAAACTAAAACATTTTAAAACTTTTTTAACTTAAACGCAAATGTTTAAACCATTTAATTTTAAATTTATTATTATTTTTAACATTTTATCTGTTTAAACAAAAGGCGCATTGCTCTTGTTTATTTTACCATTTATTTCGCCTACTTCTTATTATTGCGAAACCTATCCCGCATGATATTATTACACCAACTGGAATGAAAATAAATAACCACGTATAGCCCATGGATGGCTGGTCTTCAATAATGATTTCAAAATAAATTTCTGTTGTTTCATAACTATCTGCATCTGTACCTTTATAAATAGCTTTGGCTGTGATTTTATTAGAAGTTATAGTTTCTGAGCCATTTTCCCATTCAAATCCTGTTGGCAGAATAATGTCGGAAAGCTTGTTGGGTTTTTGTTTAAGGTGTATTGTTGTGTTTACGTTTGGCTTTTCTGCTTTCATAATTGTAAATTGCGCTTTTGCGACAGCTGAGTTGTAGTTATCAGATTCCAAAATCTCTGCTTTTATCCAATATGTGCCGGCACTAGTTGGCTTTTTACCTGTGTAAACGCCATTAAGTGAATTAGAATAAGTATAAGTTGTTGGCGATAGTTCACCTATATTTTCGATTTGTGGCGTTGGTGCATTTTCGCCATAAACCCAGTTAGATAATGAAACGCTAAAATTAGTTCTATCTGCTTTAGATATGGTATATTCTAAATAAATATTCCCAGAATAGTTGCCGGAAAAAGTAATTTTTAACTGAACTTTCCCTGCATTTGTTCTATTGCCAATGTAATCCAATAAAAATGTGCTGATTTCTTCATTTTTATAAGTTATTTTCAAATTTTGTTCGGTTTGAGAACCATTATAAACAAAATTCTTAAGCCCTATCACGTTTATTTCATTTAATTTAAGTTCCTTTGGAAGTATTGTAAAAAATTGTGTTTTGCTTCCCGTTGACAATCCTTCAACAGATGATATTGTAACTCTCGCCCAATTTGAAGCTAAAACATTGTTTGAACACGAAACCAAATAACAATTGCTTGGAACAATTAATCCATTAAAATACACTAATATTTTTGGAACTATATTTTCGCCTGAATAGGTGTACGCTCCTTCAATTTGAATTTTACATAGTGTTAAATCGTAAATATCTGGCAGTTCTCCGCTAAACACGGCAATAAAATCCATGTCGCCTTTTAAAGAAGTGCTAGTAGAAACAAATTCATCACCACATTGCCAACCTAAAAACCCTTCTTGCTCTAATTTTAACAAATTAATTGTTTGGCCGTAACTACCATACCCCACGCTCAAGATTTCGTTTTTAACAATATATCTATAAGTCAAATTGCCTTGATAAATTGCCACAAGAGAACTTTCTTTTTCCATAATATAAGTTTGCCCCGCGTTGTAAACTTTGTTCCCATCCTTATATGCTAAAACTTCGTTTTGAAACGAGTCGGCAGTTGGAAGATAGACTTCGTAACCGTATGTATAATAATTTATACTTTGTATATTTTCATAAAAGATTTTTAAACATAATTTGTTTTTAATTATAACATCAAACTCCATGTCGTTATTTAAAACAATTTTATCATCCGTTTGATATTTTATTCCGGTTCCTCGTTGTTCATATTCAATATATTGATTTTCCAATAAATTATAATCATAATCTTCACTTCCAAAAACGAATAGGGCATTTTTTATAAAATAGTCAAATGATAAATTGTTAAAATTAAATTTCAATTTAAAAGAAAGCGGTTTAACAATAATTTGGTTTCCATTTAAATCTATTATATATCCATCAATTTTTAGTTCAATTTGTTCTGCAATCTCCCTTAAATTGCCCTCACCCGCTATTGATTTTTCTTCTTCAAATTTATCAAAGCCAAGGGTTAATTTGCTGGTTTGATTAGCAAGCGTTAAGTTTTCTAAGTCCTTAACATAAACATCTAATAGATTATTTGAAAAGTTGCAATTATCCAATTTGAGTATCTTACTAGCATAAATAGCCGCATCATTTTTTGCCGAGTTACAAGAATTGAATGATGTGTTGTGGACTTCCACATCTGAGTCCGTTGTAAAAATGGCCCCCGCCAAAAACATAGTGTTAAAATTGCGGAAAATAGCATTTTTTATTATAATTTTACCATGTGTTCCATAAATTGCTGGGTTTCCAGAATTAGAAGAGCCTCCATCAAAAATAATTCTTGCATTTTCTTTGCCTATTACAGAAAAATTTGATTGCACAATAAACATAGACGTTGAGTTATTGTTGCTAATATAAATGTCGTTGTTAACGCTATCATCTATTTGCAGGGTTATATTTTTAACAATATACTTTCCATCCACGCTACAATTGCCAAGAAGATAAACCGTGCTGTTTTCCTCCGCTTGGCTAATTGCTGTTGAAAGGTTATCGTAAAGAACATCGTTCACTTTGCACACATAAGGGCTTTCAACTGTAACATTGTATACGGGTTCGCTTTCAGCCGAGGCTTTAAAAAATCTATTTATTGCCAACACCTTGTAAGTTGGTGTAGAGGTGTAATAAGTTTTATCTACGAAAGAAGATGTATATGTAAATCCCACTATTTTCCAATTTTCGTTATTGACTTTGCTTAAGATTTCATATCCCAAATGATATTCGCTTTTATTGCTGTTTATAAAAATTGTTCGTTCGTTATTAGAACGTAAAATTTTGCTTATGGTTGGCTTGCCATCTTTATATTCTCTATCCGCTTGCGTTACATTTTCATGCTCCCGAATAAAGCTGTATTGATTGGCGTCAACATACCAAAAATGGTCATACTGTTTGGAAATTAGCTGGTTATCTTCTGCCTCTTGCATCGCTTCTTTAAATGCTGTGGACGCATTATCATAAATAAACCGCGCACCGACATAGGATTTTTTCCCATAATAAAAACCCCAACGTTCATAATAATTAGATAAATCCACGCCTGTTGCAAGTGATGAATAATAAACATAAAGTTCTGTTGTGGTTAAGCCTGCTTTTAAAGGATTTCTAAAATAATTGTTAAACCTAGCCCAAAATCCGGGGAAAACTGCCTCTAAATCCCACCAAATTAAATAATTGTGGTCATAATTTGTTGGATAAGCGGTTTTTGTGTACATAATTTGCCCATCATCGTAGGCAAGATAGTCTAGTTTATAGTCGTTTGAAAGTGCGGTAAGTGTTTTTTCAAAGGGCTGATACTGCTCATAGTGTGGCATGCCAACAATGTTGAAATATGCCATTGCCGCAGTAAAATTATTTGTTGTTTCGTTTATTTTTCGCGGATCATTATCCAATGCGTGTCCAAGTTCATGCCCTATGCCAAAAATCAAGTGTTCGGTAAGCTTATGGTCTTTTAATGGATTTTTTGCGTTATAAAAATTTGCAAACCAATAATGTTCATAATACCATCCTATGTGATATGAGTAAGAGTAAGCACCCGAGCCCGGATAATAAGTCATATATCTAAAATTTATTTTTACATAATCATTTCGCGGGTCGTATATATCACCAAGATTTGATTCCTTGCTTGTTGGAATGCCGTTGAACTCAAAAAGTGTGGTGAAATAATTCCCCCAAAGATTTAAATTTTCGCTTGGCGTTATAACATCGTTGTTAATATAAACATCATAAAGCGAAGAAGAGGTTGTAGAAATTATGGCATGATCTGTTACAAGTTCTGCCATATTAAGTAATTGTTTCGACTCTCGTTCACTTTCATATTCGTTTAGGAAGTTTAAAAATTCTTTTTCATTTCCGCCCTTCCTAAATATTGGATAATAGCCACCGCCTTCTATGTAAACATTCACTTCTCCCTGTTCTTCAGGGGTGTAAGGGTTACACAAATAAATAGCCCCGCCTCTTATTTCATCTTTTTCAATATACCCAAGGCCAAAAGTTGGAAAAGTTAATTTGTTCATGCCGATTTTCAATTGATATTTTTCATACCAATGCAAATAATATCCGTGATTTTGAGAGAACATTATATAAGGCAAATTATTTGTTGTCCCACCGGCTTCAACAAACACATTAAAAGTGTTATCAGGTTTTCCATAAATACCAGTTAAAATTAACTCACTTGCTTTCCAAATGCACTTTAATTTGTCTTGTGAATATTGTGCAATATCTCCCACTTGGTCTATTTTGTTGTCATTTTTAAATCTGGTAGAGAATTCTCTTTTGGGCGTAAATTTTGCATTCCCTTCTAGTACCTCTATGGCTCTATTATATTCGTCAATTGTAATTTCTTCGTTTTCTTTTAATTGGTCTAATACAGATTTATCATTATATTCTTTTTTTAGGCTTGTTTGTGTGTAATTTTCAAAAATATCATGAGTTGACAAATTGGATGTTTGTTTAATTTCCTCGCTTACGATCCCGTTTGTGGTGGCATAAGTTGGCTGTGTTTGAAAATTTAGCCCCCAAAAGAAGCCTATTGCAAACAGCAATAGTAAACAACTTATGTAAAGTAAAAATTTTGATTTTTTATTTACCATTTATTTTATTATATCAAACTTGCTTTAAATAAATCAAACAAGTGATATAAAAAATGTTATTATTTTTTATCTTTTCTTTTAAAATAGCACCTATTTTTTAGGCTGTCTGGCAAATATTGTTGCTCTACCCAGCCACCGTAATCGTGCGGATATTTATAATTTTTGCTTGCTTCAGTGTGATTTTTAAGGTAATCTGGAATTCGGTCATCTGGGTGATTTCTAGCATCATCTATAGCCATATCCTTTGCAATAACAACGCGGTTATCCTTTGGCGATTCGCACACATAAATTATGGCTTGTGTTAGTGCCAAATTGCCCTCTGGCATACCTAAATGGTCAAGTGCATATAACGCACAGCACGATTGCACCAAAGCATTAGGGGCGCTTAACCCTACATCCTCCGAACTGTGCGCTATTAGCCTTCTGGCTAAAATCTGAGGCTCCACACCCGCCTCAATTAACCTGTTGGCGTAATAAAG
>CANQZB010000029.1 GCA_947628195.1 uncultured Clostridia bacterium
TTTTAAATTGCTTTTAAAATATAATTTTTTACATATTTAATTTTTTTATAAAAGGACAGCTGCTCAAATTTGCAATCCTGCATCAGTTCACACTCGCGCAACAAACTGGAAACCCCCAACGCAATTGAATTGTAGGCAACGCTAAATTTGTTTTTAACAACATTTATTGCAGATGTGTAACCCGACCTGCTGTCGTCCCCGCTGACCACCAAATTTAAAATTATTTCAGCAAGATAGTTGCTGGCACGGTAACTTTCGTTTATTTTAAGCTTTGCAAGCGCAAGTTTAATTTTTAATAACAACAATTTTTCGCTCATGCTTACATTATAAAACAAAAAAATTTAAAAACAAACAATTTTGTACAAAATTCGTTAATTTTTTACAAAATTCTTAAAAACACAAAATTTTGCCACCTTTTAAGCAACAAAAAAGACTTTTCAAGCAATTAATTTTTCCGCCCAACGCCCAAATGCTTGACAAATTAAAAAATATATGTATAATAAATAAAACTCGGCGCAGTGGGGAGGAGGAGCGCCCGCTTAAAAATTGCAATTGTGCAGCATTAGCGTAACAATTCAATTTAATGGCGTGGAAATTAATTAAAAAAACTCTTGCTAGAACTTGTTTCGAGCAAGGAGGAGTAGCAACCGAACATAAGCTTATAATTGCGGAATGTATATGCAGCAATTTAGCATAAAAATTAATGGGGTCCCCGCAAGCACTTGCTCCGAGTTCCCATTAGAACTTGTTTCGAAATGGGGCAAGGCGCAGTGGGGAGGAGGAACAACCGAACATAAGCTTACAATTGCGGAATGTATATGCAGCAATTTAGCAAAGGTGAGAGTTGCGACGACACGTGCGGTTATGGCGGAATTGGCAGACGCGCAGGACTAAGGATCCTGTGGTAGCAATACTGTGCAGGTTCAAGTCCTGTTAGCCGCACCAGACATATTCTTCATTGGAAAAATATTTGGAAGAATAAGCAATAAAAAATTTAAGAAAAGCGGACTAGACAAACGATGCTTAATTAATAATAAGCATAGGCTTTTTGGTTTTATGGTTGCACGTGTTGGAATTGACAAAAAGAAATTAATAGATATGGATTGCTCGAAATACGCTTCAAGTCGTATTTATTTTAATAATAATATAAAATAATAAAAAACAGTGGCAGATTAAATAGACAAGATAGATTGAAAAGATAGAATAGATTAAAATTATAAACAAGTTAAATAGATAAAACTAATAAAAAATAAGTTAATAGATTAAATACAAAAAACGTTGTTTTTGTTTATTTTTAAAAAATTTTTTAAATTGTTCTGGGGTTTTGCCAAATTTTGTAAACAAGAAACTGTATAATATATATAAGCGGACGCAAAATTCCGCCTATCGCAAAAAAGGGAGGGATAAATTATGTGAGATACGAGTTGATGAATTAAATTTAGTAGTAAAATTAATTATTTAAATTTTATAAAAGGAAATAGTTATGAAAATTAAAATTTTTAATAACAGGGTGGAAATAAGTGTCCATCCAGACAATTATGTTGGTAAAACCCATAGAAAGATTGATTGAAACACTAGAATTGTGAATAATGATGAGCCATTTACCACTGTTAAGCAGTATGAAAAGACGTTAAGTCGCCAAAAATCAAATTTATATAATGTAAAACTTGATTATGAAAAATGTAAATTTTTAACACTTGGAACGGATTGTTCAATTGGTTGGGACGATATGGAAAAATATGTTAAGGAATTTATATCTAATTTTAAATATCGTTATGGAAACGTCAAGTACATAGTGAGCATTGAGCATTATGAACAAGGTTTTAATAGATGACACGCTCATTTAATTTTGATTTTTCCTAATACCGCACCTTCGCTAAATCAAGATTGGTTGAAAAAGCATTGGAGTTTTGGTAGAGTTGACATAAAAAATCTTTATGAATTTAGGGAACACGGACTAATTCATTACTTAACCAAGCGTAAAGAGAGTAATATTAATCAAGAAAAACCTTGGTTGACTAAATATCCGCAATTTGCCAAATTTATAAGGACAAGCAGAGATTTGCCGCAAGACGAGTATATCGAAAAAGAGTGTTCAATGGAGCAATTTAACAATTTTCAAAAACAAGCACAGGAAAATGGAGCTAATATCAATTATGTCGGTCATTATTATGGTGCTGACAGTTATTGTTTAGACAAAGTCTATATTCACGATGCCGAAGACACAATTAATGAATTTTTTAAATAAATTTACGCTAAATTTAATGTAAAAACAAAAATCCCGATTGTTGTATCGGGGTTTTTAATTGGAGATACAAATGGAAAATAATTTTAGTTTATTTGCTTGTGAAACAATGGGTCACACTCTCGAAAAAGACGTGGTTGAAATTATGCATATTTTACAGAACGAACTTGAAAAGAGAGAGTATAAGGCGGTTGTTTTAGGATTGGTTAAAAATATTCACGCTAACGATATTTTGCAATTATATTAATCTTTTTTTAGAAGAACGGCGATTGCTGTCCGCTTTTCATCGCTAACATTTTTAAAAGAGTTTATAAGTTTCATATCTTGTTCAAATTGGGCAATATCGTGGTAAAAAAATTGTTCTTCTGTCATATTGCAAGCGTCTATGATTTTTAATAGAACTGTAACGCTAGGTAAAAAATCTTTGCCGGTTTCTAGTCTGTTTATATAACCAGCATTTAAATCGGCTTTTAAAGACAGTGCCCTTGCGGAAAGTTTGGCATAATCCCTTGCCTTTCTTATTCTCATAACAATGTCGTCTCTGTCTAACATATAAACACTCCTTAATAAATTATAAATCTATATTAAAAATAAGGCAGAGTGCGGAACTTTGCAAATTTAATAAATATATGTTGCACAGCATTATATTATATAATGCTGTATTTTGTTGTATGTAATAACTTGTAGTGTTAAATATGACAAAACTAGTTAAAATAAAGCAATTATAGACAAATTGGTTAGTAAAATAGAGTTTTATGATGTTGTACAACATATTTTTTAACTTTCACGGTAAATTTACTTGATTTATATGTTGTTAAATGCTATAATACAAATATAATTCAAGTTAAGGAGCGACTATGTTTAATGTTGTATTGCCGATAGTAATAATGGGTGCTTTTATAATTTTGTGTTTGATTTTATTTATTTTAAGTTTAAAAAAGAGCGAGAAATTAGTCTGGGCAAGTTTGCCGCCATTTTTAATAAGTATATTTTTATTGATAGGCTGTCTTCCGTCGGTTATAAATAATTTTAGAAATTTAATAGACAGAGTGAGTTTGTTGTCGGATAAACCGTTGAATTTTAATTTTTATATACCAATGTTTGTACTTACCTTTTCGTCGTTAATTACATTTACTATTTCGCTATTATCGATAATCGCTTGTTGCGTTAAAAAGACTAATAAAGTGTCGAAAACGCAAACCGCTTCTAAAAATAGTGTAGAAAATGAAGGGCAAACACTATCACAAGCGGAAAATGAAGAGCAAATTACATTAACACAACAAGAAGCAGAAGAACTTGTAACATCACAAATTTTTAGTTATTATGTTGAAGTCTTGCGGAATTACGATGACGGGGCAATATTAGAATATACAGACGAAGAAAGAAACAAAAAATCAGAATATATTAAAAATAATAGGTTTAAGTTGGAAGACCTAAATCCGCAAGAAAAAGAAATAGTTTTTTACAGGGCATTCGAAAAATATAGAGAAACATATTACAAAAAAAACTATTATCCAAAATCCAAGTTAAGAAAAATAAAGTTGGCAAAATCTATTGTCTTGGCTAGTAGTGCCGCTTTGTTTATAATTTTGTCCTTTATAAATATGATTGCAAGTATAGCAGTTTTAGTTTGCGGACTTATTGCTACTTGTGTTTTGTGGGGAAAGCAATCGCCTTATTGTGAAAAATGTGGCACAAAATTTAAAAACGAGTTTGACGTTAAAACAGGCAACGTGATAGTAAATTGTCCGAGATGTGGAAATAAATATTTAAAAAAGAATGTCTATCACAACAATAACAATTAGCAATGTGGTTGATATTAATAAATTGTTAAAATCATTTAAAGGAGGTTTTGATTATGATTTCAACAGCAGTTCAAAAAGGTCAGTTTGTTTGTGTTTTTAACGAAAGAAACCAGCAAATCCTTAATTTATTTGGTACTTTACACGGGTTCACATCGGCAACCGTTTCAATTAGAAAAGGAAATTTTGTTTATACCTATAACGAAAGGGGACAGCAAATTTCCTGTGTCTTTTCTAAATAGGTGGCAATATGAATTATGAAGATTTTGAAATTGCATTAAAAAATGCACTTGGTTTAACACATCCGCTAGAATGGTATTGTACAGATGACGCAACAAAAAAATTTAATGAAATAAGCAAAGATATATATTTAGATTTTTGTAAGTATTTTTCAAATTTAGATGAATTGGAAAGCAATAAAGCATTTTTAGGTGAGACTGAATACGAAAAAGGCGAACAAGAGATAAAAGAAAGTTTTACCAAAAAGGTTGCCAGCAATAGTTTTATGACTGTTCTTGATTTTTTCATTGACTTTATAAATAAACTTAACGATAAATATTTAACTGACGATATTGTTCGAAATACCGCTGTATCACTTATGACCAACATATATTCTAAAAATTTTGATAATAAAAAGGTTAGTCCAAATTTAGAGTTAAAACCGTATGTTGTGGACGATGACCCTACTGTAAAATTCATTAAAAAACTAAATTTTTCAGTATCAGACGATGAGACATTTCAATATGTCCTTTCAAAAATTAAGGATGGAATATTAAAAAGCGATGACGAAAGGTTATATGACCCCTCACTATTTGCTTCTCAATTTTCAAAAATTAACATAAACAAAATTAATGAACTTATATACAAACAAAACAAAAGCGAGATTGACAAGGCAATAAAAAAACAAAACAAAGAAAAAGCCAAAAACGACCCGTTAGAGTTAGACGAAAGTCTTGGATTAAATAAAAAACATAAAAAGAAAAGAACGTAGTAGATTAGGTTTATAGGAGTGTTTATGAGTAAAAATGTTGGCAATTACCTATTTGAGTGTATTTCAAGTTCTATTTGGAGTGGTAAAATTGAACAAATTTTATTAGCAGACGAGCAGTTTATTAATGATTTAGATAATTACCCCTTATTAACAAGCGAGAAACTAAGCAATAAAACGGTTGAACAAAAAAGCAAATTGTTGCACAGTGGAATAATTGGGAATACGTCAAGGGAGTTTGTTTTAAATATTTTAGCATTAAAACACTTATATCGAATAATGAACGAAGAACAAAATATTGTGTTGGACAATGGTTGGGAAAATAGTTTAAATAAGTTTTTGGGAGTGTGGAAATGATTGTTATAAATTGTTTTAAGGACTTAGAACAATATTTAAATATAATACCAGCCGACAAGTATAATGGCAAAAATGAAAAATTTGACATTGAACTGCTAGAAAATGGCGAGCGTGCCGATGTCGAATTTAATTGTGCATTAGACCTGCCATTTGAATATGCCAAAACTCATAAAGACAATGGTTATATAAGGAAATTTAGTATAAAAGCAAATAACGTTGTTTTAAATTACCATTTAACCTGCAATTCGATTTTTGCACACGATATAACAGTTAAAGACATGCTTGTTGCCGATTCGGTTATTGTTTCTAGCATAAGTGGAAATTTGGTTGTTTCTAAAATTATTAGTGCTTCAAATGTGAATTGCACGGAACTAAAAGCCGATACAATAAAGGCAAAAACGGTTAAAGTGGAAACTTTAACATTGGATAAATATAAGTTTAAAAATATTTCATCCAATGAAATCAACACAAAAGAAGAATGACACTATGCTGCCGCCGAAAAAAGACAAAATCGAGCAAGTTATCAATGTTGATTGTTTTGGTATATCAACTTTACAAAGGTTATTTAATTTGCCCTACCCTTACGCAAAACAGTTTGTTTTTAAAATGCTGAATGTTGGTGCGGTTGAAAGGTTAAAAAACGGTTATTATAAACCAATAGACAGAGTATATATTAAAAATTTGTTGATAAGTTTATAAATGTAAAAAATTAAAGCAACTTGAACGGTTGCTTTTTTTATTTGTCTGCTTTTATATTCGCTAACAGCCATTTTTTGAATGCTTAAAGCGACGATTGGCAAAATGTATTAATATTTAATTAAGAACAAGCATTTGACTAAATAAACGCTCGATTAAATGACTTAAAGTGATTGGATTGATTGTAAACACCTTGTGCGTTTATGGTAAATTTACTTGATTTTCGGTTGACAGGGCAATTATATTTAATATATGGAACTGTATATTATTATAGACACAAGTTAATGTGCGGTTATTTATTTTAATAATAATATAAAAATAAAAAAATTAAAAAGGAGTTAAAAATGCAAATAAGCGGATTGATGAAAATTAAATTAAATAGAAAAACGATGGACGAAGAGAGTAAAGAGTGATTAAACGAAGAAAATAATATAAACTTAATTCAATTATTTCAAATTTTTTACGAATATTTAAAGGAGTTTAAAAATGATAAATAAAGATTTGGCGGTTGGTTATTGTAGGTTTAGTAGCGACAATCAGCGAGAAGAGAGTATTGACGCACAAAAAAGAGCAATAACAAAATATGCAGAAGAGAACGGATTAACAATTTATAAGTGGTATGTGGACGAAGCGTATTCTGCGAGAACGGCAAACAGACCAGGTTTTTTGGAAATGATAGAAGATAGTAATAAACGAGCGTTTAATAAACTGCTTATTTATAAATTTGACCGCTTTTCAAGAAACGATTATGATAGGGCAATTTATAAACATAAGTTGAAAATGAATGGCGTGAAAATAATTTCGGTTATGGAAAAGGTGGACAATTCACCACAAGGCGATTTGATGCAAGCAATGTTGGAAGCGTGGGCTACTTATTATTCAAATAATTTATCAAATGAAGTTATGAAAGGAATGAGAGAGAACGCTTATAATTGTAGGTGTAATGGTGGCGTACCGCCTTATGGGTATAAAAGAGTGCCGATTGTTGAAAATGGAATATTGAAAAAAAGTAAAAAGGGGTTGGAACTGCACGAGACGGTTATTGACCCTAAAAACGCAGAAGCGGTTAAACTTATTTTTAATTTAACTTTGGAAGGCAAAACTAGAACGCAAGTAATGGACAGACTTAATGAATTGGGATTTAAAGACGCAAAAGGAAACCCTTTTAAATGTGGAACGTATATAGACCGAATATTAAGGAACGAAAGATACACCGGAACTTATATTTTTAGTGAGTATAAGCAAACTATCGATATGGGCAAATATCATAGAGAGAAGAACGAAACAGTAATTAAAATTGAAAATGGTTTTCCAAAAATTGTTGAAAAGGAAACTTTTTTAGCAGTACAAAAAATATTAGACGAAAGGGTGCATAGAAGTCCATATAATTTAAACGAACATTATTTGTTATCTGGCAAAATAATTTGTGGCGAGTGTGGTAAACCCTTTCACGGTTGGGGAAAAACAAAAAATGGAGTGGATTATATATACTATAAATGCACAAACACCGGCAACTATTATAAAGGGACACGAAAAAGCGAGTGTTGTAAAAATGCTTCAATTAGAAGGGACGATATAGAAAGGGCGGTATTAAAAAATGTAATTGACCTTTTGTCTGACAAAAATTTAGTTGACACGCTTTATGACGAGTATAATAATTATTTAAAAAAGCACGAAGGCAATGACGAATTAATTAAAAATTTAAAAACACAATTAAAAGACACGGAACGACAAGTTGAAAATTTGATAAATATTCTCGCTAATGGACATTATATTGAAACGGTGGAACAAAAAATAACCAACCTAGAAAAAGAAAGAAACTCGTTAGAACAGATGATAAAGCAAGAAGAAGACAAGGTTGGCGAACTATCCGTGAAAAGCGAAGATTTGCAAAAAGCAATCGATTATGCTAGGACGGTGTTGTTAGACAATTCACAAGATTTTGAAAAAAGGAAGACGATACTTCAATCATTTTTAAATAAAGTGGTAGTTTATAAAGACTATGTAGAAATATATATTAACGTAATTCCCGCAAAATACTGCGGGAATTTTGATTTGTCTATAACAAAAGATGTGTTAGACGCTTGCAAAATACTAAATTTCGAGTATAATAATAATATAAAATTATTAGGTGATTTTCCAATGAAGAACATATTTGGTGCACCAATAAAAAAACAAGGGTTTCCACCCTTGTTTTTTAGTCGATTTCAACAAGTTGATAATTTCTGCTGCCTAGGCCAATTTTTTCTGCATATGGCAAAATATGGCGGCCGTTTTGGCGTTCAACGCGGGCAATAAAATGGTCGCGCCCACGGTCGGTTGAATTCCAAATTTTATCAATGCACGCCTGGTCAAGCGCAACTGGGTCGGTAGACGCCAAAATGCCAATATCTTTCATGCAAGGGTCTTCCGGGGACGAGTTGCAATTGCAATCGACCGACAAATTGTTCATAACGTCAATATACAAAATGTTGCCGTGCATATAATCGCTAACCGCTTTGGCCGCTTCTGCCATGCTTTCTAAAAAGCTGTTTTGTTTTGGCAAATTGTTCCAAAGTTCGGCGGCAACGCGCGTTTTGCCCGCGGTGTGAATGTATGCCTTGCCCGCGGTTGAAGCAAAACCGATAGACTGATTTTTAATTACACCGCCAAAACCGCCCATTGCGTGGCCTTTAAAATGGGCAAGGTTTACAAATGCGTTGTAATTTTTCATGTGCTCGCCAACAATGTCCACATCCAAATGTTTGCCGCCCGAAACGGGAATTTCAAACTCGCCAAATTCGTCCAGAATATCGCACGGGGCAATGTTTAAAAACCCATGGTCTTTAATTGCCTGCCAATGGTCTTTGGGGTCCTGCCTTTTGCCGCCATAAGCGGTGCAACATTCAACAATTGTGCCGTTTAACTTTTTAACCAATTTCCCAATCAATTCGGGCTTTAAAAAGTTGTGGCCGCCCGGCTCGCCTGTTGAAATTTTAACGCCAATTTTGCCTTTAAGTTTTACGCCAAGCGCGTCATAAATTTTAACCAGGCCGTCTGGCGAAATATCTTTTGTGAAATATACAACAGATTTTTCCATACACACTCCTAATATATTTATTTTAACAAAAATTTTTTAATTAAGCAATAAAAAAGATGGGGTAACCCCACCTTTTTAAAAAATTTAGGCAATTTTTTGAACGGTTAAATAAGTGCCGCTATAATTTACATTGTCATTTTGCGTTACGGCAATGCCCAACGTGCCGTCTGCCGGAAGGTTTACAATATACACCCCGCTCAACCCGGTTGTGGTGGATTGCGCGCCCGTTTTGGTTGACGCTGGCACGTTTGTTCCGTTAACCACAAGGGTTATGGACGGAGTGTTTGTGTCAGTTGTTGTGCCAATTGTGCCATAACTTACAAGATAACTTCCCGCAGTTAAATCTATATTATTTTCCGCGCCGTCTAGAACGATGTCTGTTTGATTGGCAGGATATTCGTTGCCAACTGCCAAGGTTAGCGGATTGTTTGCCGCGCCGGTTGCGCTAAACGTTGCCGCAGCAACGGTTGCATCTGTTCCAGCAGGACCGGTAGGGCCAGTTGCACCGGTTGCCCCGGTTGCACCTGTTGCTCCGGTTGGGCCGGTTGCACCTGTTGGGCCAATAGGGCCG
>CANQZB010000030.1 GCA_947628195.1 uncultured Clostridia bacterium
CCTAAAAACCCCTATAAAATAGGGTGTTTTGGGCAAAGAAAAAAGCAATTTGAGTCTATTCCTTATCCTGCTTACTAAAAATTGCTATAAATATTCCCAAATTTGCTTGTTTTTGCTGCTTTATCAAGTTTATAAAGTGGTGCCCATATTATCTTTTGGAATTTCCAAATCTGCTGGGACATTCAATGTATTGGTTTTGTTTATATCTAAATTTAAATAATCTAGAAATTGTTTCACAGTTCTATTCATATATGTAAATAAATTTTTTTGCTTTTCATCAATTTCAATGCCGAGAGAGCTTATCATTTTTAGCATTTGTGTATTTTCCTTAACCAAGTTGTAAACATTGTTTAAATTTATTTTTAACCCATCTTGGCCATCAATTTGTTTGGCAATTCTTTTTAAATCAAAATCAAATTCTCGTTTATGTCTTTTGTATAAATCCGTTTCAATAAATTCGTTGTCGGTATAAAAATAATAAGTTAAGTGAAGCATGGCTGTTTTTTTAAGTTGAGATATGGCGCTTTCACTTGTTTTTAATTCATGAGCAATTTGCTTTTGATTTTTTTGGTTTACAAAAACATTTTTAATTAACTTTTGTTCGCTTTCTTTAAGTTTTGAAACAATTTTCCAAACTAGTTTATAAAGATTTTTAGTCTTTTCATCTAAATTGTCATTGTTTGCTTCATTATATGCGATTGTTTCCTCTAGACATATGTTCTCGCCATCATCATTTGTATAGATTGGGGTTTCTAGCGATAAAATGTAATAATCATATATATTTTGGTGCCTTCTTAACCATTTGTCATTGGCAAGCAAAAATTTAGCAACTTCATCTGTTACTTCAATATCTATAAATTCTTTATGGATTCTGTCGTAATAATGAATTATTCTCACAAAAGAATTATAACATAAATAGTGTGTAAAAATTAGAACAACTGACAAAATTATACAACATTCAACAATTTGCCCATTTTGTTCATCATTTCGGTTTTGTAAGATAGCATTGAGTGGGTATATCTACTCAAAGTAATTACAGGGTTTTTGTGCCCTAAAATTTCTGATAAAGTTTTAACATCCATACCCATTTCAATTGCTCGTGTTGCAAAAGTATGGCGAAGAGAGTGAAAGTTTTTATAAGAAATATTTAATTTTTTTAAAATTCTTTCATATGTTTTTTGATAGGCACGCGGACCAACTATTCCACCAGTTCTAGTAGAAATAACGAAATTTGAGTGAGAACTCTTTTTAATTTTCTTTAACATTTCTATTAGTTGCTTTGGCAAAGGGATAATTCTGGTTGAAGTTTTTGTTTTAGGCTTATCAATAACAATTCGAGGTACACCATTTTGCTTAATTCTATAAGCGGTTTTTGAAATTGACATTATTCCTGTTACAAAATCAATATCATCCCAAGAAAGAGCCAACAATTCACCCAAGCGTATTCCAGAGTAAAGGCAAATAACAATTCCAATGTAATTTCTTTTCTTATTGTTTAAACAATATTTTTCCAACTTTTCTTGTTCTTGCCTTTCAAATGCGGTCACCGGTTTTTCGGTTGCTTGCGGCAATTTAATTTTGCCTGCAAATTCTCGGTTAATAATCTCTAGCGATTTTGCTTGTGTAAGTGCGCCTTTCAAAACATTTACAATTCCTATAACCGAATTGTTGGCTATGGCAGTGCCATTGTTTAAATTTCCTGTTTCAAGTTCACTTAGCACAAAATCTTGTAGAGTAGTGGCAGATAAATCATCTAATTCAAAATTGCCAAGTTTTGGATTGATGTGTTTTTCTATGATATATTTGTATCTATCATAGGTGCGGAGTTTGACCGCGTGCTTGGTATATTTGTTTAACCATATATCAAGCCATTCATTAAGTTTCATAATTTACTCCTTTTAAGCAAACATCGTTTGCGTTTGAGAAAGAATAGTTTATATGTTTTAAAAATTCTTTCTCTTTAATTAATTTAAAACTTTTTGTTGGTGCCCTCAATATTATAAGGACATCTATCAACTAAAAATTAAGGCAGTAAATTTATGTTTTTAAAAATTTTTTAAATTTTTTTATAAAAAGACCACCTACTTTTATAGTAAATGGTCTCTTTTCTCCAAATTACGAAATAATTATAACACATTTTAAAAAAAATTAAAACAATTTCCACCAAATTTATGATTTTTATTAATTTGGGTAAGAATAATTCTGGCAGTAATTATAAAAATAGGCGTTCTTTTATTAGAACAAAGATGGCGTAAAAAAGGTCTCTTTAAAAGGATGCTTATGGTAAAACAAAATGAATCTTTAAATAGAGCTAAAAACACAAAAAATGATGAATTTTATACTCTAATTTCAGATATCGAAAATGAGTTATCTAATTATGATTTTGAACAGTTTAAAGACAAAAAAGTATATTGCAATTGTGATGATCCGACATGGAGTAATTTCTTTAAGTTTTTTACTAAATGGGGGAAACGCATGGGAATAAAAGAGATACACTTCACAAACTATGCAAATACAAAAAGGATTTGGAATAAACAATTGACATTGTTCGAATCGTTTGACTTAAAGGATAGCGCCGATGATGATAAAGCGGGCACCGCACATCATTGGATTTATGATCCTGTAAGAGATAAGTTAACCAAAAAGAAATTAAAAGGTAACGGTGATTTTCAAAGTTCTGAGTGTTTAAAGATATTGCAACAATGCGATATAGCCGTAACAAATCCTCCATTTAGTTTGTTAACTCAATATTTAAAAATAATTATTGAAAATGACAAAAAATTCTTGATTATAGGTAACGAAAACGAAATTGCTAGCCGTTCTTGGTGTTCTTATTTTGAAAACAATAAATTATGGTTAGGATACACGCACCCTAAACAATTTATTGATATAAATGGGAACATTAAAAAATTGGGATTTGTTTGTTGGTTTACTAATCTTGATGTTACATATCGAAGTCGGCCAATGGTTTTGCATCAGCAGGATTTGTCTCAGTTCAGTAAGTATGACAACTATGACGCTATAGAAATTCCTAAAACAAAATTAATACCCGAAAATTATTGGGGTAATATGGGAGTGCCTATATTTTTCGTTGAAAAATTTTGCCCACAGCAGTTTGAAATTGTTGATTCTTCTTCCGCATACGGAAAAGTCCCAGAGATAAATGGATGCAAGTTGTATAGAAGGATTATTATAAGGAGAAAAAGATCATGAATTATCAAATAGCTATTAGAACAATTCAAGATTTGTTAAATGACAAAAAATATTTAACAAATATAAATATGCAAAGGAAATATATTTACAGTCATGAGCAAGCAAAATTTCTTTTAGACAGTATACAGAAAAAAATTCCCATTCCCGCAATATATCTTTGGGATAACGATGATGGTACATACAATGTTTTGGATGGAAAGCAAAGAATTACCGTTATGAGAATTTATGAAAATCCAAATTATTTAGGAAATCCTATAAATTTTTTTATAGATTTTATGGACAAAAGTGAATTTTATAAGTATGAAATTCCTGTAATAATATGCTCAGGAACAGAAGAAGAAAAAATTGAAACGTTTTATCGGATTAATACCACAGCAGTTAAATTAACAGAATTCGAAATTATGAATGCTTTATATCAAGGTGTATTTGTTGAGGAATTCGGTAATTGGGGAGAAAATGTTTCTACATTTGAGGCCAAATTATTCGGTAGTGATAAGCGAGGAAATAATTGTATCAAAGCTCTTAACCTTTTTACAAATGACACTAGAAATTATTTTAATCACAATAGGAATGTTAGTTTTGTTAATGGTTTGAAAAAACAAATAGATAAATTGATCTCAGATACAAACCAAATTTTTGCAAAATACAATAACGATTTGTACATATTGTCGAAAATCATTTTGGAAAATTCTAATAATTCTAGTATAATCAATTCTTGGAAATTAAACTCTAGTAAAATTGTAAATTTGTTTAACGAGTATTTGGCTAATGGGCAACTTAGTATTGCACCTTCAAAAGAAAGTTTTTACAAAGAGTTATTAAATTGTTATGAAACGACTGGGCTAGACAGTAAACGTTTTTTTACAAAAGATGATAAAATATTAATGTACAAAGGCCTCCGAGACGGAGAATCAAAAGGTAAAAAATTATGTCCTGATTGCGGTAAAGAATTTTCCTTTGATGAATTCGAGATAGATCATTATAAGGCTTGGAGTACGGGCGGAAGAACATCTCTTGATAATGCTCAATTATTGTGTAAGTCATGCAATGCTAAGAAAAATAATAAATAGACCACCTATTCAAACGATAGATGGTCTTTTTTTGAATGGTTTTTAAAAAATTTTATTAAATCTTACTAGATTTTTGCACTTTTTATTAAAAATTAAAGGTCTAATTTTGAAAACTTAAATATTTTTTCTACACCTATCGTTTGATTTGATGTAAAGTTCTAAATTATAAAAAAATCAACTATTTTGGTCTTTATAAAGGACATTATTATGGAAGAAAACAAAATAGTTGCTTTCGCAGGGCATAGATACGAGTGGCAAAACATTGGTGTGGAAAATAAACTTGAGAATATTTTGGAAGAATTAATAAATCTAGGTTATACGATTTTTTATGATGGACATTATGGTGCTTTTGATAAAAAATGCAGAGATGCAGTTGTGAGATTAAAATCTAAATATCCACAAATAAAACTTTATTATATTCAAACTTATTATAAACACAAAAAAGAAGATAATTTCTTATCTTCCATTTACGATGGCGCAATTTACCCAGATATTGAAGAATATTATTTCAAGCAAAAAATCACAAAGCGCAACGAGTGGATTGTCGACCATTGTGATATTTTAGTTTGCCACATTGAAGAAACTTATAAAAGCGGAGCCTACAAAATGGTTAAATATGCGAAAAAATGCAATAAGCATATAATTGATATTTAAATTATTTGTATTTTATCAATTTAGATTATAAATCGGAAGTCAACTTCCTGTAGTGAGTTGTTTCCCTGCTTAATTATGTTTACAACTTTCTCTGTATATTTTAATGTAACAGGTTCGTTAGAATATAATACATCCGCACTATTATAGTCCATTTTTGTTAGCATTAAAATATCATTTGCTATGGTTTCCAAAGGCAAATTTCCTTTAAATCTTCTAATCAAGATTGGTGAAGGATAACCTTTTCCACCTTTAACATAAGGTTTACCTCCATTAATCTCATAATTTTTAACACTCCCATGCGTCCACAAAACTGCCTCGTTTTTGTTGATCTTAATTAGTGTACCTCTCGAAATTGGGTAATTATGTGCAAGTTCGTTAAAAAACTTTATGGCCTTAATATTTTCCTTGTTTTCTATTTGTATTAATTCTATATTCTCGAGATGCGAGAAAGCTTTTTCAAATCCCCTGATTTCTTCATACTTAAAAGGAGTAGATTTGTGAATGACAATATTTTCTAGTGGTTTTGTAGGATAAGTGTTATAATACATATTACATAAACTTTGTCCAATTTCATAAGCTTCTTGTTCCTTCATATACGGATTTTTTGTTTTGTTTGATATAGGTTTTAACAATAACTGCAATCCGCGACCTTTAGAGTCGAATATTTGACTACATCCAACTGTTATCCCATTCTTTGACACTCCATAACCAACACCTATAAAAGCGGTAGAATTTGTATTTAAAACAGGCTCCCAAGGTAAATTTATCGTTTTTGTATACAGAGCCACAGCCAAATTCCACATTTTTTTATAAAGAGCATCTGATGAAACTATTGATCTATAAGAAATAAACTGTGTGATATACTTGTTGGCAGCATTAAGTTTTATAAAATCATGTAAATTATTTGTACCATCTTCATTCGTTTCAAATTTTTCCAAAGTTTTGGGTGTATATATGACAATTAAATCGGGATTTTTCTGTCTTTTGATTTCTTCAAACTTATTTAATAAAAAATTGCAGTAACCATAAAACGATAAGTTAACACAATCAGATTTGTGAAATAGTTCAGTATCATATTCTAAATCAATATTAAACATGTTTTTGAAACCACCAAAATCTGGATAAATTTTATCGTTAGTCGTTTTGATTTTATTTAAGTTTTTAAAATATTGCGACAAATCAAGTTTGTCTTCAACAGGGCATACTATGGTTATCTTTATTTTCACTTTGTCAAACATTGGCCTTTTTATGCCATATTGTGAAATACATTGTAAAGCACTAACATTCACATGATTACCATCTGTTGTTATGTATGGTTCAGGCAATAATGTATAAGGCAAATCACTTAGCATCAAACTTTGATTTGAATATTCCAAATCGGTATTAAACAAATCAAATTTAAAGTCAAAATTTTTTACCATATCGCATAACCATTTATAAGAGTTATCATTTAGGTGTTTTTTGAATTTATTAAGAATTTTGGTTTTTACTGCTTGTGATTTCTCGTTTTTATATATATACTCTTTTAAGAAACTTATATAAACTCCATCATTGATATTTACAAAATCTACACTAAATCCTTCATAAATACCATCTAAATCCTTTTTATCATTAAAATATAGTTTATTGTTCCAGGCGTCAATTTCTTTATGTGTAGACAAAATCGATTTTCTGACAAAATCTTTTAACATTTTGATTGAAATAGTAAAATGTTTTAGAATAAAATCTTCACTGAGCCTAAACTTTTCATAATTTTTAAGCTCAAGTTGACCTTTAAGCCATTGTATATCACCGATAAAATATAAATCCCCTCCATAAAACTGTCCAATATATTTATCATTTATTTTATCTTTCAATTCTTTAGAATAATCAACTTTTTCAATTCTATAAATTTCTGGTAATTTTTCACACTTAAACAGGTTTGATTTCAATATTTCTTTTTTGTTTAATTTATAACTTGGACTAAAGTTTAACTCATTATTTTTGTTTAGTTCTTTATCAATATTTTCATCATTATTAATATACTGTTTATAGTAACTATAACATAAATCATCAAACCCAAGAAAATTACATATGCAACTATCTTCATTTAAACTGTTGGCAAATTGTATTAAGCTTTTTACATTTTCATTTATTTTCCCATCATAAGAACACCATATAATACTTTTTGTTTTATTTATCTTAACAAACTCTTTAAGAGCATCCATAACCGAATTGTCCGCACCAGAATAACCCATAACGATAATTATCTGAGCAGGGCAGTTTAGTATGGCATTTTTTGTATTTTCCCCTAAAGCCTTTAATTCTTCCTCTGTATTTTTAGGTAAATTGTAATTATAATCTCCATGGAGTTCGGTAATGCAAATGTCGTTTGTAGTTATTGGCAAATAACTGTCGGTTATTTTTGCAACATCATAATGGGGATTAATTTGCAGAATCGCTTTATGAATAAGATCATCAAAGTTTGTTGTATATACAAATTTTGTTTTTTTGCTTTCTAAAATTTTAGCAAAACATTTATATCCTGTTGACGGTTTCTTTTGCACAAATTGATCTTTTATGAATTGCATGCGAGCTTTCTGTAAAGGTAAACACTTTTCAAAATAATATGAATATGGATTTTTGATATTTTCATCGGGAAAATAATTGTCTAAAACCAATTTCAATTCTTCAGATAAAAATTCAAACTTTTTTATATCCTGTTTAAAATTATTACAATACATCATTTTTTTAAATTCGTAGACAAGATTTGTTGCGCTCATACAACCCGAAGATATAGAACATCCTGCACCCAACAAAAAAGATACATCAGAAGTGTGAATAATATTTATTAATTGTTCTTGTGTTAATATTTGCATAATTTTAGACCTTTTATTGTAATTATTGTCATTTTACCCCTAAATACATTATACCACAAGATAGCAAAAATGTCATGCAATTTTGTGAGAATATAAATAAATGAATTGGCAAAGGCTTAAATCGTTTTAGATAGAATTTAACATAAAAAGATATAAAAATCTTGGCAAAAGTGGTAAATTGTGGTACACAAATTTCAAAAGTGTACTACTTTTTATTTTTGTTGGTGGCAAAGTGCGCTGTTTTTTAAGGCAACAGAAGGGTAGTGCAAAAAGTTTTGAGCAAAATCTTTCTTTTCTGATAAGGTGGGGGTCGGTGGTTCGAGTCCACTCATCTCAACCAGAAAAGTAAGTAAAAATACTTTTTGACCACCGCCTTATACAAAGCGAATGCGGAGTATAATGGGGGTTTGTGCTTCGAGTTAACTCATTTATTTGACCTTATGGATACGAAGTTGTATGAAAAACAAAACTCAAAACGATAGTGGTCATATCGATTTATAATAGGATTTAAAGTCGAGTTTGTCTTTAAAAACCATTATAGTTTTTGATTAGCTCTTAATCGATATGGCTAATTTATTGTTTAATTTTTTCGGCTTCTTTTTTTACATAAGCTTCTGCGTTTAGCGAAATTACAATTATGCCCACAATTAATAAAGGCAGTGCAATAAATACTCCCACAAAAGCATTCGTTATGGCAATAATTATAGCGGAAATTGCAAACGAAATTGCATATATGAGCAAATCCGCAATTAACAATGTAAAAAAGTTTTTAACATTAACAACTTGTTTAAAAGGTAATTTTTTGTAACCATGAATTAAATATGCTTCTAAAAGTGCAACAAAGCCGAATAAAACAATTCCTAAAACGCTAATAATTATCAGATTTGGTGCCCACAAAGTAGTTAGCCATAGGGTAATGGCGGTTATGCCAATTGTGAAAATACTATCAACAGTTGTCGATATAATCATTTTAAAGATGTTTCTTTTTGCGATGTTCCTTCTAATTAAAAACTTTGTTAAAATAAATCCGCAAAGCAAACCCAAAATTGTGCACAGGGCAAAACCAACTATGTATTTTATATAGCCATTTATTGCCTTAGAAACCGTCTTTTCAATATCCTGTGCGTAAAGTTTGTAGTTTTCAATAGTGTTTTCCAAGTTGACTTTTAGTGTTCCATCAATCCATTCTTTCGAAGTTAAGGTTTTAACTGCTTCTATGGGCTTATCCCAACGAAAATCTGCAAAACTATCCATAACACAATTCTTTAAATCTTCAAAATTTATGCTTGCTTCTTGTGTAATTTCTTGAATTTCGGTTACCGCCTGATTAGCCTGCACTTCAAAGCCCGAAAACAAAAAACAAGCCCCAAATAGTATGCCTAAAAACAAAGCTCCAAGCGGAGTGAAGAAATATTTTAAATTTTTAAAAAAGTTAATTATTCCTTGCTTAATCATTTTTCCCCTCACAAACTATGTTAGCATATTAAATTTTATTTTACAATTATTTCAAAGATTTTAAAAAGATTTCCTGCTTTTTTAATTGTGGCTTTGTTTTTTGAAGTTTGGTGAAATATTTGACATAAAAAAAATAATTTTGTAAGATTTAATTATGAAAAATAATGAAGAAGTAAAAGAGAAAGCGTATTTAGTATGCCCCTATGTGGATATGGAAGGGGCGGATTATAGAAGCAAAGAATTGGAACTTTTGGCACGCTCGGCGCTTTTAGACGTTGTTAAGTGCAATCTTTTTTTAGTAAAAGATTTAAATGCGCGCACTTATTTTGGCAT
>CANQZB010000031.1 GCA_947628195.1 uncultured Clostridia bacterium
CTTGCCATGTGGGCGGAAGCGTTGCTGGTTTTGCGGGAAAAATGAACGAATTGGCGCAAAAAATTGGTGCTAAAAATTCTCATTTTGCCAATCCGCACGGGTTAGATAATAGTGAACATTACACTACGGCATACGATTTGGCACTTATAACGGCCTATGCATTAAATAACCCTATTTTTAAAGAGATTGTTTCCACAAAAAGCCATGTTATAGAGGCAACAAACAAAAGCGATAAACGTTTTTTAACCAATAAAAATAAGTTATTATCTACTTTAGATGGTTGCTGTGGCGTTAAAACTGGATTTACCAGCAAGGCGGGCAGGTGCTTGGTTAGTGCTTGCGAACGGAACGATATGACCACAGTGTGCGTAGTGTTAAACTGTGGGCCAATGTTTGAAGAAAGTAGTGCGCTGTTAAACTCATCCTTTGATGAATTTGAAAATGATAAATTAATAGATAAAAATAAAGAAATATTTAACGAATATATTGTGGATGAAAACGCCGGCAGGCTCTATTTATACGCAGATGAGGATTTTTATTACCCATTGAAAAAGAATGAAAAAAGCAAAATTAAAATGGAATACAACGTAAAAATGGATGATGCAAAAGAGGGCGATGAAGTTGGAGAAATTAAAATTTTCTTGTCAGAACAGTTGATTAAAACTGCAAAATTATATACAATGAATAAAATCGATAAGTTAATTGATAGCAAAACTTTGCAGATTAATGAATTGTTATGGGAAGAAAAAATAAATGAGGATTAACAAATATTTAGCGCAGGCGGGTTTGGCAAGTAGGCGCAAGGCGGAAGACTTAATCAAGGCAGGCAAAGTTAAGTTAAATGGCAAAGTTGTAACCGAACTTGCAACCGATGTTAAGCCAACGGATAGTGTAAGCGTGGATAATAACCATGTTAATGTATCCAACAACTATGTTTATTACAAATTAAATAAGCCAAAAGGTTATATTTGCACCGCTTCAGATGAAAGGGGCAGAAAAACCGTTATGGAACTTTTGCGCGGGGTGCATACTCGCGTTTTTCCCGTTGGTAGGCTGGATTATGACACGGAAGGCCTTCTCCTTTTTACTAACGATGGGGATTTAGCCAATTTTTTAACAAAACCCAAAAGCGAAGTTGAAAAAACTTACAATGTTACAATCGAAGGCACAATAACGCAAAATGAAGTTAAGAAATTATCATCCGGCGTGGATATAGGTGGTTATACAACAAAACCATGCAGTGTTGCAGTGGTTGAAAGCAATCCAGATACCACAAAACTAAAAGTAACCATAACCGAGGGCAAAAATAGGCAAATAAGGAAGATGTTTGAAGCAATAAACAAAAATGTAACCTTTTTAAAACGCGTTCAAATTGGGGAAATTCATTTGGGTGGCCTATCTCGCGGAGAATATGTAAAACTTAACAGCAAAGAAATGAAATATATAAACAAAATAAAATCTAACTAGCACTGCTAGTTTTTTTGTTAAGCATTTTGAATTTTGCTGGCATTATGCTATAATGTAATTATGGAGAAATTTGATGTTATTGTTATTGGCGGTGGGGCATCTGGTATGATGGCATCTATTTTTGCTGCGCGCAATGGCAATAGCACACTTATAATAGACCATAATGAAAAACTTGGCAAAAAATTATTTATAACAGGCAAGGGCAGGTGCAATTTAACAAACAATTCATCAGTCGAAACTCATTTAAATAACATTGTAACAAATAGTAAATTTATGTATTCTGCACTAAACGCTTTTTCGCCACAAGATACTATTGAATTTTTTGAATCTAACGGGCTAAAAACTAAAACTGAGCGTGGCAACAGGGTTTTTCCGGCAAGTGATAAATCTAGCGATGTAATTAAAACTTTAAAGCGTTGTATGGACAATTATGGAGTTAATATTGCCTTAAACACTGATATTGTAAAGGTGAAAAAGCAAAACGACGAATTCAACATATTGTGTAATAATAGCATAGAATACACTTGCAATAGTTTAATTATTGCTTCGGGTGGGTTATCTTATTCTGGCACGGGCGCAAGCAAATTTGGTTATGATTTAGCGCGCCAATTTGGGCATAAAATAATTGAACCCCGCCCGGCACTATGCCCAATAAAATTAAAAGATGATATTTCCAGCCTTAACGGGCTATCTTTAAAAAATGTTAATTTAACTATAAGTGTTAACGGCAAAAAATTTAGTGAATTTGGAGAAATGATGTTCACGTATGAAAGCTTAACAGGGCCGATTGCTTTATCACTTTCGAGCAAAATTAACAACTTTGATTTGTCCTCAAGCACCGCTTCAATCGATTTAAAGCCTGCCTTATCTGTTGCGCAGTTAGAACAAAAATTAATGCGCGAATTTAAAGAATTTAATAAAAAAGAAATAAAAACCTATTTGCAATCTTTACTTCCAATGCGTTTTGTGCCATATTTTATGCAAAAAATTTGTTTGCAGAACAAAAAAGTGGCAGATGTAACAAAAGAAGAGCGTACAAAAATTGTTTCCTGCCTTAAAAAATTTGACTTTAATATAAAAAGTTTAGATAATATAGAGGTGGGTATAGTAACTTCTGGTGGCGTTGATGTTTTAGAGGTTAATTCTAAAACGTGCGAAAGTAAGTTGGTTAAAAACTTGTATTTTGCTGGCGAATTGTTAGATGTTGATGCATTGACAGGCGGATTTAATTTGCAAATAGCGTGGTCAACAGGCTATTTGGCCGGTAGCAGTGTAAAAGGATAGATTATGTTATTTTTTATTGCGTACATTATTTTATTTTTACCTTGTGTATTACTTTTCCCTATAAAAAAAATTGGTAAAAAGAATTTTAAAAGTTTAAAAGGGCAAAATTATATTATTTCTTGCAATCACACCAGCAATATGGATCCCGTTATGCTGGATATAGTTTTTCACAAAAAGCATAGGATTTTAGCCAAAAAAGAACTTTATAAAAACAAATTTTTTGGCTGGATATTAAAGCGCTTGGGTGCAATTCCAGTGGATAGGCAAAATGTTGAACCTAAATCGATAAAAGAGGTGCTTTCCGCTTTAAACAAAAAGGAAAACGTTTTAATTTTCCCTCAAGGCACACGTGCAACAGTTGACATAAGAGATGGCAGTGCAAAAGAGGGTGTTGCAATGTTTTCAATACGCACTGGCACACCGGTTATACCAATGATGTTTAATAAAAAAATTAAAATTTTTAAACGTACAAAACTTTTAATTGGCGAGCCTATTTACCCAGACCAAGAAAGGAAGAGAGACAAAGAATATCTTGTTGAATTTTCAAACCTAATTGTTGAAAAAATGAACGACCTACTTAAAGGAGAGCAAAAATAATGAAAATGAAAGATTTTAATATTAACATGACGCAATATCACGCCGGAGATATAATAACGGGCACTATTGTAATGATTGGTAGCAGTGAAGTTGTTGTGGCAATAGGCGGGCTTAAAGAGGGCGTTTTCCCTATAGAAGAACTAGATAGTTCGGCTTTTAAGTTGGGGGATGCTATTTTGGTTATGGTTACTGGCGAAGTCGACGATAAAGGGTGCTTGGTTTTAACGCATGCAGGGGTTAATAAGGCAATTGAAGATAAAGAAAAACTAAAGAATTTAAAGGTTGGAAGCACTTTATCATTTAAAGTTAACGCAATCAATTCTGCTGGTTTGCTAGGGGATTTTATGGGCTACTCGGTTTTTGTTCCTTTTTCTCAATGCTCGCCAGAAGATTATATAAATAAAGAAAATTTAGTTAATAGAGAAATAAATGTTAAGGTTATAGAACTTAACAATATTAAAAAATCTATTGTTTGCAGTAGCAAGTTGATGTCTAACAGCAAAATTGAGCCTGTTGCCAATGGAGATATTGTTAAAGGTATTGTTATAAAATTAGAAGATAGATTTGCAATCGTTTTGCTTAAAAATGGCATGAAGGCAAAAATCTCCATTCAAGATGTGGCTTATAGGCATTTAAATTCGGTTGGCGAAGTTCTTAACTTAAATGAAGAATATGAGTTTAAAGTTTTGGATGTTAACACCGATTATTCCAGAATAAATGTTGGCTTAAAACAGTTGCAAAACAATCCAGTTGATGAAATATATGACAAACTAACAGTTGGCGATATGGTAGAAGGGCAAGTGGTTAAAATTTTGCCGGTTGGCGCGGTGATAAAATTAGACAACGGCTTAACAGCACTAGCAGTTACTAAAGAAAATAGCGATAGGGCAAATGTTGCAACTCATCATCTTTATAAGTTGAACTCCCGAGTTAAAGGCGAAATTTGTTATATAGATAAAGAAAATCACAAAATTAACATACTTACTAATAAAAAAGCGGATAACTAAAATTATAATTTTACAAGTTTCGACATTTTTATTGCCAAAATTTGGTAAATATATTATAATTTTTATGTGAAAAAGCGGATTATGTTTTTCTTCGTGTTTTCGGCAATTGTAATTTTATCAATTGCCATTTTTCTAACGATTGCTCCATTAAGTAAAGGGAGCAAAACAAATGACGATGAAAATATAAGTGTAATCTTACAAAGTCCGCGAGAGTTAACCATGTATTTGCATGAAGAAGTTAATTTGTTAGATGGTTTTTTATTGGTGTATCCGCAAGAATCTGTTGGCGATATTAATGTGGAGATTTCATCGCGTTCGGCTTTAAGTAAGGGCGGGCTTCAGTTTGATAACTTTACCTTGCGCGCTAGCATAGTAGGTTATTATTATGTTACATTTAGCATTAATTTGGATGAAGACCGCAAGGTTTCAGACACTTTAACTGTTAACGTTAGAGATGCAAACCCAAAGGCAGAATTGTCCGCATGTATATTTGAGGTCGGTCAAGAAATCAATTTAAATGATATTTTAACAATTAATAGTAATTTTAATTATACAATAAATATCAGCAATGAAAATGTTTTTAAGTTGGAAGATAACATACTTTTTGCCGTGGATAAGGGTAGCGCTAATTTGGAAATAACTTTTTCAACAGAATATTTTACTTTTAAATACACCTTTTATATTGTGTCAATTGTGCCAGAAAAAGATAATTTTGATATAAGCATTATTGAAATAAAAAAAGATGGTGGCCTTATAGTTGTGGAATATTTGGTTACAAATAATAACAAACAATATGTAAATCAGGTTGTTAGGGCGGAGGTGGATGACGAATCCAAAGCCATAATATTGGAGATATCGGCACCGTTGATTTACATACAACCAGCAAGCGACAACAGTTTTTATTTAACAATATATTTTGCAGACATTTACAAACAAATAGAAATTGACCCCAAACTAATTTAAATTTCACAAAACACCATAAAATTATGCCAAAAATAAAAAATGCCACTTTTTGAAAAATCAAAGTAGCACATCAATAAAATAGGATATTTTGGAGCTACTGGGCGGACTCGAACCGCCGACCTGCTGATTACGAATCAGCTGCTCTACCAACTGAGCCACAGTAGCATATTAAGTTTTAAAGCTGATGAGTAACCATCACAGCCATTGATTGTAACTGTTTTTAGAAGGATAAGTAGTTGATTTTAAACTTTGTGATGATTAGAATCAGCTGCTCTACCAACTGAGCCACAGTAGCATAAAGCTATTTTAGTATATCATAAAATTCTTTATATTTCAAGGATTTGAAACGAAAAATTAGTTGATTTTTATATTTATTTTTGATAACATTATTTAAATTATGTTAAAAGTTATATTAACCATATTTTTGATTTTAATTTTTATTGCTGAATCAAGCATGATGATTATTTTGGAACGAGATAAGCCCAGGAACATGATTATTTGGCTTATTGTGTTTTTGTTTACATCAATAGTGGGCGGAATAATTTATGCTATTTTTAGGCTTATTATTTATAGAAAAGTTATATCTTTAAAAACAAAACAGTGGGAAGATGACGTTTACACAAATTTAATTAACACTCAAATTTTTAACACAGATATTGAAACCGACAGCGAATTTTTAAATTTTAACAAATTAGCTTTTAATTGCAAACTAACCGCTAACAATTATTATGAATTAATAGATAGCCATACCAAATTTAAAGAAAATTTAATTAAAGAAATAAACAATGCAAGCAATTATATCATTTTTGAAATAACCAAATTTAACGCAAAAGATTTTTTAGAAATTCAAACCGCACTTGTTAGGAAGGCGGGCGAAGGCGTTGTTATAAAATTCATTTATGATAAAACTAATAATCATAAAATGCTGAAAACGATGAGGGAAGCGGGAATTAAGGTTAAAAAATTCAGCAAATATAGAGCCATTGGCAAATTATATTCCAATTTAAGAAATTGTGTTTGCATAGACGGCAAAGTTGCATATATTTGCAATTTTGAGGCAAAAAATCGTGAACTTAACGGCAAATATGATGTGCTTAATTCTTACATAAAATTTAAGGGAGATGTTGTGCAAGATATTGATATTTCTATGCACAAAGATGTTGTTTTTGCCACTAATAAATTTATGGAATATGTGGCACCAAGAAGGGAAGATTATGCCAACCGGGCTTTAATTCAGTTTGCAAGTAATGACTATAATAGCAATATGGAACTTGCAATTATTAAAGCAATTTGCATGGCTAAAAGTTCAATAAATTTGCAGTTGGAAGAATTTATTCCAACCGAAAGTATAAAATCTCTATTAAAATTTGCCATTAATTCAAACATTACTGTTAATTTAATGGTGCCACTTAAAACTAATAAGCATAGCAAATACTACGCCTCACGCGCTTATGCCAAAGAGCTTGCGCTTATGGGTGCCAATGTATATTTGTATGATGGGTTTATTAGATACAACGCTATTACTATTGATGATGAGTATGTTATATATGGCTCTTACACTATTGATAGAGAACATATCGCATTAAGTACACAAAGTATTGTGGTTATTCAAGACACCAAGGCTGTTAACTATTTTAACAAAATGTTTGATTTGGGCATTGAAAATAGTTATAGAATTGCGAATGCAAAATATATGCTTATGAGGGAAAGGTTTTTTAAAAATTTCGTTTAGGAGGGAATATGGTTTTTGGTGTTGCTGGCGTGCCAACAAACTATAAAGGCAAATTTGCCGGAGTTTTTCCATGGCTTAAAGATATGGGCTTAAACGGATTTGAAATTCAATGCACTTATGGCTTTAAAATTAGCGAAGATAGGCAGGAAATAATTAAAAAGATGCAAAACGAAGGCTTTTATTTTAGCATGCATGCACCTTATTACATTAATTTGGGCAGTTTAAATAATGCGGTTGTGGGTAGAAGTAAAAGCAATATGAAAGAGGGCATTGAACTGGCAAAATCGCTGGGTATTAACCGCATAATTTTTCACCCGGGCGGTGGGCATGACAACACTGAAGAGGGCAGAATTCGCGCAATAAATCAACTTGTTGATGCTGTAAATGAATTTACAAGCGAAATAGATATGGGCGATGTGCGCTTGTACCCAGAGATTGGTGGCAAAACTGCCAGTTTGGGGAGCCTTGATGAAATTATTGAAATTTGCAAACGCTGTAAATTTTGCTATCCGTGCATAGATATTGCACATTTGCATGCGCGCGAAATTGGTAGCATCACAACTAAGGAAGTTTTAAAAGAAAAGTTGACAAAAATAAAGAATGCTATTCCGGAAAAATTTAAATATATACATTTTCACGCTTACACAATAAATTATGGAGATAAAGGCGAAATTAAGCATTTGAAACATGGCGAAAATATGCCAGACGGAAGCGCGGGAATGCCAAATTTAGATGATTTTGTTGCGGTCTTAAAAGAAATGAATATAGAGCCCTGGGTTGTAAGCGAGGCACTAGACACACAAGAATTGAGTGCAAAATATATGCGTGATTTGTATGTAAAATCTTAATATATTTTATATTATTTATATAATGTCAATGCGAAGGTTTTGGTGGTCAAATCCTGTAGAAATCTCTATCATATTATGCAAAAATTAGAATTTAAAGAGGAAAGTGAAATAGAATTAACTAAAGCAATTATTAATAAATTGCCGTTTCTTTCTCGCTTTGATGTGCAAAAAATATTAGAAAATAAGGATGTAAAAGTAAACAACGCTCGCGTTAAAGAAAATATTACATTGCAAAAGGGTAGCAATGTAACAGTATTTTATCAGCCAAAAGAAAGTAAGGAATGGTACACGCTAGTTTATTATGATGATAACATTTTAATTGTAAATAAACGCGCGGGCATAGAGGTTGTTAGCGAGTCAGAGCGAGATTTGCTATCTATTTTAAAATTAACATATCCTGATGCAAGGGCGGTGCATAGGCTAGATAGAAACACAGAAGGCTTAACAATATTTGCGTTAAATGATATTGCAGAAAAGGCATTGGATTCTGCCTTTAAAAACAGAAAAGAAATAATTAAAAAATATGCGCTTTTGGTTGATGGAAGAGTGGACATAACAAAAATTAAGCGCACAGTTTATTTAAAAAAAGTGCCAAACCTTGCTAAAGTTTGGATAAGTGAGGTAAAAACAAGCGGATATGAGCCAGTTTCCACAGAATTTGATGCCGTTGAATATCGAGGTGAACAAACCTTAATGGAAGCAACATTAATTACTGGCAAAACACATCAAATTCGCGCCCACATTGCTTATTATGGCTATCCAATAGTGGGGGATAACAAATATGGCAAAAGTAAGGATAAAACTTTGCACCTAACTGCAAACTTTTTGGCATTTAATTTTGCAAACAAAAGCCCACTAAAATATTTAAATTCTCAAACTTTTGAAATTATCCCAACCTGGCTATAAATTTCATAGAATAAATATAACATTATTTTTATAAAGGAGGTTTAAGTGGTAATAAGGTTAAAATCTAATAGAAAATTTATGATTAACATTTGCTTGCCGGTATTAATTATTGGAATATTAGCAACGGGCATATTAACACTTGGTTTATTTTTTGCAAAAGATATAAATGATGTGTTACCTTCTTTTCTCGTTACTTTAATTCTTACAATTTTATTTGTTGTGATAATTTTAGCAATTTATCTAATTCCAAAACCATCTTTTGAGTTTGACCAGAAAGAAATTAAAATAATAAAAAAACAACAAAACAGTAATAATAAATGTTGAATGTATTGATCAGATGGTCTATTATAGATACAAGTGGCATTATGTTTTTACTATGTACTTCAATCCAATACCGGATGGTGGTTGTATGAAAATTCATATAATAGATAAACATGGTAACAAATATTTATTAGGTTTTATCAGTTACAAAGACGCAAAAACTTTACAACAAATGTATCCTCATTTGCTAAAAATATTATAAAGTTATGCTGTTTAAAACAGAATTTAACTTAAAAATGAGAAATTGAAAAGAAATTTTTAAAATTTTGCTAAAAATTATTGACATTTAAATCTTTTTATAGTAAAATTCAAAAGTACTGTCGGGGTGTAGCGCAGTTGGTAGCGCACGTGATTTGGGATCATGGGGCCGGGGGTTCGAGTCCCTTCACCCCGAC
>CANQZB010000032.1 GCA_947628195.1 uncultured Clostridia bacterium
TATTGACTTTTCAAACGATTTAAAATGTGCTGAAACATTAAAAAAATCCTTAAATTATCAAATTGATATAGGGTAAATATTTTAAAATTTTTGACAACTTTTTACAAATTCCCTCATATTTTAAGATATGGAAGCGTCTTTCCTTGAATTGAAACGCAAGCAGGTTATCAACACGGTGGACGGCAAATGTCTGGGGCACATTACAGACATAATTTTTGATGTTGTAACCGCCAATGCGCTTGGCTTTATTGTGCCACAACCCAATGTTGGCTTTTGGGGGTTGTTCAAAGGAAACAAAGATTTGTTTATTCCGTTTAATTGCGTGTGCAAAATTGGGGTGGATGTAATTTTGGTTGAACTTTATGTTAACGAAAACCCACCGCCTCCTCCACCGCCACAGCCAAAGGGTGGGAGGAACAAACCAAACGTGATTACGCTAGGCAACAACAATTTAAACACAAGTTATTAACAAGGCTTTAGCCTTGTTTTTCTACATTTTGATATAATTTTAATTAAAATGCCCAGTATATTGATAAAAATTTTTAAAAATTTTAAAAAATTTGTTAAAATCGTTTGTAAAAAAAATTAAACTGTGCCATAATAGAATTAGCAATTTTAAGGAGTAAATGATGAAGTGTATATTTTGCGGTAACAGCGAGAGCAAGGTTGTGGATAGCCGTTATCTAAAAGACACTAGCATTAGGCGCAGGAGGGAGTGCCTAAGCTGTGGTAAACGCTTTACCACTTATGAAACGGTTGAAACCAACCCCATGGTGGTAACAAATGTAGATAATGTGCGAGAACCATTTAAAATTGAAAAATTAACCGAAAGCATTAAATATGCAACTTATTGTGTAGACCTAGCAAGGCCGGTGGAAGAAATTGCTTCAAGCATAGAAACTAAGCTTTTCGCACTTCAAAAGCAAGAAATTTCCACACAGGATATTGTTCGAATTGCACTAGATGTGCTTATGGAAATGAGTTCAATGGCTTGCCTGGTTTATTACACACAACACACAAATTGTTCAAACTTTGAGGATGTTAGAAGGTTCTTAAATAGGTAGATATGGAAAAGCAAACTAAAACAAAAGAGGCTAAATTAATAAGCCGAACATCAATCTATTTATCTAGGCCAAAACAAAAGGCGAAGGAGGAATTAAAGCAAACAACTCCTCCTCGCAAACATAGGCTACCAGCAAATAAAGCTGATAATTCCATGTATGAAACAAAATAAAAAAACTATATTAACCATCGTTTCAATTATAAGCCTTATTGGGTTTATAGTTTTTTTAATTTTAGTTGTTAATAAATACAATTTTAAAATGGACAAATTTAACGAAACATTAATGAACGGCAGAAATTCATATTTAAATGTAATTTTTAGAATTTTAACGTATTTTGGCTCGTCAGTTTTGCTGTTTGCCTCTGCCATTTTAATGTTAATATTTGTTAAAAACAAAAAGGTTGGCTTTGGTTTGCTTGGAGGGTTGGCAGGTGCGTCTTTGCTAAATCTTTTAATAAAATACACAGTAAGGCGTCCGCGTCCAACTATGCCAATGGTTATTAAAGAAATTGGTTATAGTTTCCCAAGTGCGCATGCAATGTTAAGCTTTGTTTTCTTTGGTTTGCTTATATATTTTGTGCTAAAAAATATTAATAAAAAATGGCTAAAAATAAGTTTAACAGTTTTATTCAGTTTAATTGTTATTATTGTGGGCGTTTCACGCATTTATTTGGGTGTGCATTTCACAAGCGATATAATTGCTGGTTATTTGTTAGGCTTGCCAGTGGTTTGCATCACAATTCTGTCGCTAGATGCAATAAAAAAATCTTAAATGTTTAATTAACAAAGCATTTTTTGCAATTTTTAACATAAACAATTGCAAAATTTCTTTTTTTATGATATTCTAATTGCTATGATTACAGTAAATAATGTGGCTGTTCAGTTTGGAAGCCGAAAACTTTTTGATGAAGTTAACCTTAAATTTACAAAAGGCAACTGCTATGGAATAATAGGTGCAAATGGTGCGGGTAAATCTACATTTATGCGCGTTCTTTCTGGCGATTTAGAGCCTAATAAAGGCGAAGTTATTATTCCGCCTAAAGAAAGATTGTCAGTTTTAGAGCAGAATCAAGAGAAATATAACGAATACACCGTTCTTCGCACAGTTTTAATGGGGCACAAACGTCTTGTTGAAATAATGGACGAAAAAGAAATGTATTATCAGAAGGCAGATTTTACAGAAGAAGATGGCGTAAAATTGGGCGAACTTGAAGCCGAGTTTATGGAACTAAATGGTTGGGATGCGGAAAGCGAAGCGGAAAATTTGTTAAATTCGCTAGAAATTCCTAAAGAATTGTTTGGCGAACTTATGGCGAATGTGGATAGCAAAATTAAAGTTAAAGTTTTGCTTGCACAGGCGTTGTTTTCAAACCCAGATAATTTAATTTTAGACGAGCCTACAAACAACCTAGACGTTAAAACCATTAGATGGCTAGAAGACTTTATTTTGAATTTTGAAAACACAATAATTATTGTCAGCCACAACAGGCATTTTTTGAACAAGGTTTGCACTCATATTTGCGATATAGATTATGGCAAAATAAATTTATATTTGGGCAATTATGATTTTTGGTATGAATCTAGCCAATTAGCGTTAAAACAGTTGAAGGACCAGAACAAAAAAGCGGAACAGCGCGCTAAAGAATTGCAAGAATTTATTGCAAGATTTTCGGCAAACGCATCAAAATCCAAACAGGCAACCAGCAGAAAGAAGGAACTTGAACGCCTAACAATAGAAGACATTAAACCTTCAAGCCGAAAATATCCTTATATTGATTTTAAATTTGACCAGCGCATTGGTAACGACATTCTTTTTGTTAAAAATCTTACAAAAAAAGGTTTGTTTGAAAATGTAAGTTTCACCGTTCGCCCAGATAATAAAATTGCAATTATGAGTGATAATAGCAATGTTGTAACGGCGTTGTTTGAAATCCTTGCCGGGAAGGATACTGATTATAAAGGTGAAGTTAAATGGGGTAAAACCATAACAGCCACTTATCTGCCACAAAACAATAACAGTTATTTTGAAAATTGCGATTTATCTCTTGTTGAGTGGATTGGCCAGTTTACAAAGGAAAATGATGCAACATTCTTGCGCAGTTGGCTTGGCAGAATGCTGTTTAGCGGAGAAGAGGCGGACAAAAAAGCCAAAGTGCTTTCAGGTGGCGAAAAAGTTAGGTGTATGTTGGCAAAAATGATGCTTCAATCTGGCAATTTCTTATTGTTAGATGAACCGACCAACCACCTGGACCTGGAAAGTATAACCGCGCTTAATAAAGGAATGGAAAGATTTGATGGTTGTATGATTTTTGCAACCCATGATGAAGAAATAATTTCAACCGTAGCCAATCGAATTATTCGCATTAACAAAACCTTAGAATACGATAACGAAATTGACTATGATAGTTATGTTGAATCTCAACTTAAAAAGAAATAAAAAAATCATCGGCTTGCCCGATGATTTTTATTAAAATCTTAACGATTTTATTAATAAAGATATTGATTAATTCTTAAACTGAAATATTTTTCATATATTTTTTTATGAGCATGTTAGATGAAATTGAAAAATTTATGAGTTCTGCGGAAACGTCTATCAATTTCCGCACTATAAATTTAGGGGGAAAACTCCTATATGTTGAAGGTATTAAATCGGTTGTTTGCTTTGGGGTTGAAGAAATGCAATTCCAACTTAAAAAGAGCCTTTTAACCATTGGGGGAACTAATTTAAAAATGAAATATTTAGATAAATCTACCTGCGTTATTGAAGGTAACATTGTTTCGGTGGTGAACAAATGAAATTCAATTTAACGGGCTATGATATAGATAATCTTTTAAAAAAATTATATTTAAAAAAAATCCCTTTGCTAAATGTGGAAAAGGCGAGTGTTAACCAAGTAAGTTTTGAAATTTTTGATGCGGATGAAAAGCGCGTTAAAAGATATATCAACAATTTTAAAATAAAGAAAACGCCCAAATTCATTAAGCGTTTGCCCAAAATTGCGCTTGTCAATTTAGGGTTAATATTGGGCGTGTTTTTTGGTAGCATCTTTTTTATGTTTGCGTCTAACTACACCTGGAAAATTACCGTTTATGGCACAAAAGAGTTGTCGACAAATGAAATAATTGAAGTGCTAAAACAAAATGGGGTTAGCACGGGCAAAATTAATTTAAAATCTAGCCAAGATATAGAATATATTTTAATGAATAATTATGATAGAATTGCGCAAGTTTCCGTTATAAAGCAAGGAACACACATTATCATAAATATAAGTGAAAAATTGGTATATGTGGAAGAAGAATATAAACCCATAACTGCCAAATATAGCGGAATAATAACAAAAATTAACATTATTACCGGCACAACAAATGTGCATGTTGGAGATTTTGTTAATATTGGAGAGGTGCTTGTTTTACCTTTTAACATAAACAGCAGTGGGGAAAAAGTTAGCGTTAAGCCTATTGCCGAAATAGAAGGCAAAATTTATATAACCAACACAATTTCTTTAAGCAAAAAGGAAAAAGTTTTAAAGCGCACTGGCAAATCAACAACTGTATATAATTATAAATTTTTAAATTTTAATTTATTTTCTGGTAAAAACAAAAATTCGTTTGCACTTTTTGATTTTGTTAGTTATAATGAAAATATAACTAGCATAGTGCCGTTAAAACGAGAAGTTGTAACATATTACGAACTTGATTATGCGGAAATAGAGCATAATTTTGAAGAGGAAAAAGAAGAATTGAAGCAAAAAGCGCTAGTTTCCGCACAAGAAATGCTTCCGCAATATAGCAAAAAATTAAGAGAGAAAGTTACAACAACCATTATTGAAGACGTTATGTATGCCTGTGCTGTTATTGAAGTTACAGGGTTCTTAAATGGTTGAATTTTTAGGGAATTTTGAAGAAATTGACGAATCTATAAAAACAAACCTAATACGCGTTCATGATGAATTATCGCGTGTTCTTTCCTTGCCTAAAAAAATTATTGTAAACCTAAGTTTTGTTAGCGAATCCGAAATTAGAAAACTAAACAAAACAACCAGAAATATAGACAAAGTAACAGATGTGCTGACATATCCATATGTAAATTTAAAGGTTGGCGAAAAATTAAAGTTAAAAGATTATTCTCTTGAAATTGACCCATATAACAAAATGTTAACAATTGGCGATATTTATATTTGCGTTAATAGGGCAAAAGAGCAAGCAAAAGAATATAATCACAGCTTAAACAGAGAAATTTGCTTTTTGTTTTGCCATGGCTTATTACACATTTGCGGATACGACCATTTAGTTGAAGCCGATGCGCAAATTATGGAGCAAATGCAAGATAAAATTTTGCAAAACTTAAACATAGGGCGGGAAACATATAAATGTGGTTTTGTAACCATTGTGGGTGCAACAAATGCAGGCAAAAGCACACTTATTAACACACTTGTTGGCGAGCATGTGGCAATTGTTAGCCCCAAAACCCAAACCACCCGTGAAAACATAAAAGGCATTTATAATGATAAAACCACACAAATTGTGTTTGTAGATACGCCGGGGTACCATAAAAGGCGCACTTTGGTTGACGATGAAATGGAAAAGCAAATTGCCGATGCCTTGGACGACACTGAAATTGTTTTAATGCTAATAGATGCAAATAAATCACTTGTTGATGAGTATAATAAATTAATTAAAAAAATAAGCCCAAAAGCAATTAAAATTCTGTTAATTAATAAGATTGACGAAGTAAAATATGAAAAAATTTATCCTCAACTAGCGGAGATAAGCCAGCAGGCACAAGTAAATGAAATTTTGCCTATTAGCGCCTTAAAGGGCAAAAATTGCGATGTTTTGCTTGAAATGATAAAAAAATATTTACCTGAATATACTCACGAAATGAGATATTACCCAGTTGAGGATTATACAGATAAAACAATTCGTGAAATGTCGGCAGAAATTATTAGAGAAAAGGCGCTTTTGTGCCTAGACGATGAAATTCCGCACGGCATTCAAGTTGTAATAACGGCTTATGAAGAAAATAGAACTCCAATAGAAATCCATGCGGACGTGTATTGCGAAAAAGAAAATCATAAAGCAATAATTTTAGGGCATGGTGGGGAAATGATTAAAAAAATATCCACTATGGCACGCCTTAGCATAGAAAAACTGGTGCAGAACAAGGTTAATTTGAAGCTTTTTGTAAAAGTTAAACCAAATTGGCGTAACGACATCAAGGCAATAGAAAACTTTGGTTTAAAACTTGGCAGTTAGTTAAAGTTTTATGTTGTGAATATTTAAACTTATTCCACATAAAATATTTAAAAGGAGTGATTATGAAAAAAAGAGAACTTGTTGAAAGTTATAAAAAATTGTTCTGGTTAACAGGGAACCCTACATTTTTCATGGCTTATAAAACAATGCAAAAAACAAACACTCCAATACTATTACCTCCGCTAAATGAAAATGTAGAAGATAATAATCTTTCTTTATAAACACAAAAGAAATGGAACAAAAAATAAAAGGAATAATTTTAGAAGTTAAAGATTACAAGGATGCGGACAAGCTATCCAAAATTTTTTCCTTGGAGCAGGGAATAATTAGCGCGAAATTTGTTGGCGTTAAAAAGGAAAAAGCCAAATTTAAAGCGGTTGCACAGCCGTTGGTGTTTGCCGATTTTGTTATTAATAAAAACGGGCAGACCAACACAATAATTCAAGCTGATATAATAGATAGTTTCACGGGTATTTTAAACAATTACAACAAAACAATGTGTGCATACATTTTGCTGGACTTAATTCGCTCCATTTTGCCGGCAGAAAAAACGGAACAAGATTTGTTTGTTTTAACTTTAAGTTCACTTAAAAACCTGGAAAATAAAAACGAATTGGTTTCCACTATTGACTATATTTTAAAATTTATGTCTTTTTCTGGCACAGAATTAACATTTGCTACAAGCAATGGGGCTGTTTATTTGGACACAAATTCTGGCAACTTCACCTCAATAAAAGATGCTAATTTTAATTTAATAGATAAAAAGGTTTACGCCACAATTTTGGATATTAACAATAAAGTTGTTCGCGAATATACAGAAGCCGAACTAAAACAAGCCCTACATTTATTGCATAACATAATCTTTTTAAAGTTTGAAACAGATATTAAATCCTTTCAATTTATTTAAAAATTTAAATTTATAAAAAACAAAAATCGACTTTAAATTAGTTGATTTTTTTTGTTAGTTTTATTATCCTTAAAGTATCAAAAAGGAGTGTTATGAAAAAGAAATACGTTTATTTATTTAGCGAAGGCAACGCAAACATGCGTGAACTTTTAGGTGGCAAAGGCGCCAACCTTGCAGAAATGACCAATTTGGGCCTTCCAGTGCCACAAGGCTTTACAATTTCTACCGAGGCTTGCACACAATATTATGAGGACGGCAGGCAAATTAATGAAGAAATTCGTGCGGAAATAATGCAATATATAACAAAGATGGAAAGCATCACGGGCAAAAAATTTGGGGATAAGCAAAACCCATTGCTTGTTTCCGTGCGCTCGGGCGCTAGGGCAAGCATGCCTGGCATGATGGATACAATTTTAAATTTAGGTTTAAACGAAGAAGTTGTTGAAACACTTTCTAAAAAGAGTGGCAATCCTCGTTGGGCGTGGGATTGTTACAGGCGTTTCATCCAAATGTTTAGCGATGTTGTAATGGAAGTTGGCAAAAAGTATTTTGAAAAGCTTATTGACCAAATGAAAGAGAAAAAAGGCGTTGTTTATGACGTTGATTTAACAGCAGAAGATTTAAAACAACTTGCAACTCAATTTAAAGCAGAATATCAAAAACAAATTGGCAAACCTTTCCCAGATGACCCTAAAGAACAATTATTTGAGGCCATTAAAGCCGTTTTCCGCTCTTGGGATAACCCTCGCGCCAATGTTTACCGCATGGATCATGACATTCCATATTCTTGGGGCACAGCAGTAAATGTTCAAATGATGGCGTTTGGCAATATGGGTGATACATCTGGCACGGGTGTAGCATTTACTCGTAACCCTGCTACAGGTGAAAAGGGCTTAATGGGTGAATTTTTAATGAACGCACAAGGCGAAGATGTTGTTGCCGGCGTGCGCACCCCAATGCCTATTCAAAAAATGGCAGAAGTTATGCCAGAAGTTTATAAGCAATTCCAACAAATTTGCGATACTCTTGAAAAACACTATAGAGATATGCAAGATATGGAATTTACCATTGAAGATAAGCACCAATACATGCTTCAAACCCGTAACGGCAAACGCACCGCTTCTGCCGCTATCCGCATTGCATGTGATTTAATAGATGAGGGCATGATAACCGAAAAAGAAGCATTAATGCAAATAGATGCTAAAACCCTAGATATGCTTTTGCACCCAACCTTTGATGCAGATGCATTAAAGCAGGCAGATAAAAACAACGTTGTGGGCAAGGGCATTGCAGCAAGCCCAGGTGCTGCCGCCGGCACAATCGTGTTTACTGCTGAAGATGCTGTTCGAGAGGGCAAAGCAGGCAAAAAGGTTGTGCTTGTTCGCCTAGAAACCAGCCCAGAAGATATTGAGGGCATGAAATATGCTCAAGGCATTTTAACTGTTCGTGGTGGCCAAACTTCGCACGCCGCAGTTGTTGCGCGTGGCATGGGCACTTGCTGTGTTTCCGGCTGTGGGGACATTAAAATGGACGAAGAAAACAAACGTTTCACCCTTGCTGGCAGAGTTTATCAAGAAGGCGATGGCATATCACTAGATGGCTCTACAGGAAAAATTTATAATACTGTTATTAAAACTGTTCCGGCTGACCCTAACAGCGGATATTTTGGCAGAATTATGAAGTTGGCAGACAAATATCGCGCACTAGGCGTTAGAACAAATGCGGACACTCCTGCCGATGCTCGCCGTGCTGTTGAATTGGGCGCAGAAGGCATAGGCTTAACGCGTACAGAGCATATGTTCTTTGACCCAGATAGAATTGGCGCTTTCCGTGAAATGATTTGCGCAGATACTGTTGAAGAACGCGAAACTGCACTTGCTAAAATTGAACCTATGCAACAAAAGGACTTTGAAGGTTTAATGGAAGCACTTCAAGGCAAGCCTGTAACTATTCGTTTCTTGGATCCACCTTTACACGAATTTGTTCCAACTGCAGAAGAAGATATTAAAGCGCTTGCTCAAACACAGGGCAAAACAGTTGCTCAAATTAAGCAATTAATTAGCGATTTGCATGAATTTAAC